>DASXCN010000229.1:0-20637 GCA_036491155.1 Solirubrobacteraceae bacterium
CACCGGGCTCGCAAGCAGCCTTCGCCCACCCGTAACCGCCGCGCCCAGCACCAGGACTCCCGCCAGCGGGACCAGGATCCGGTCAACCCAAAGCCCGCCATGAAACGACCACCACAGGCTCACCAGCGGCCAATACCACTCCTTCGGCCGCGGATAGTTGTTCACGAAAAAGTAGTATTTGAAGTCGCCCCGCAGCCCCAGCCTCATCACCAGCGCCATCCACAGCCCATAGCCCGCCGCGAACGCCCCGCCGGCCGCCAGCACACAAGCCACAGCCCGCCCGCGCGTCCGCCATAGCGGCGCTGCCAGCGCCCACGCCACCGCCGGCAGCGCAAACACCGCCGTAGTCTTGGTCAGCACCATCAGCGTAAACAAGAGGCCCACGCCCGCCGCGCCCCACACCGGCCTGCGCAGCCGTTCCAGCCGCACCGCCAGGTTCAGAGCCGCCAGAGTAAAGGTAGTCAGCAGCGGCTCCAGAATCGCAAGCCGGCTGAAGCAGTAAAGAAACGGGCTCGTCACCAGCAGCGTCACCGCCAGCAGCGCCATCCATCGCGATCCCGCCGTGCGCAGCAGCAGGTAGCTCAGCAGCAGATTGCAAAAGAACACCGCAATCGCCAGCCCCCGCGCCGCCTCCAGCGTCACCCCGGTAAAGCAGAACAGCACCCACTCCAGGAACGGCCACACCGGCGCCGCAACCGCGGGGTTGAAATCCCCCGCCAAATACCAGTGGCCGAACAGGTGCGCCCGCACCGCGGCGTCCCCGTACCATCCCTCGTCCGTATACTTGGCCCAATCCGCCAGCCACGGCGAGTGATTGGGAAAATCCGCCCGCAGATGCACCGCGTGCAACGCCGCAAACCCCGCAATCGCAACCAGCCACACCGCCCACAACCAGCGCTTGGTTCCGTTCTTCAAACGGCCATTCCTCCGCGATTGAGCATTCCCCTCGGGGCCGGCCCCAGTCTCCTTCAAATGCCCGTATCGAATGCTTCGAGTATAGCCTTCCGGTCAGTCCTTCCGGCACGGCCGCCGCACCCCGCAAGGGCACAACTTTTCCCGTTCAAGTTTTTCCCGGCGCCGCCGATGAGTCCTCTGTCGGCCTGATATCTGCCCTCAGGTCACGGAGGCGAGGCACGTTGAGAGCCATGCAAAACGCCGTTCAGTATCAGAGCCCCCAGCCTTCCCTCCCCGGCCCCACTCTTGTCGAAACCGATCTCGCTCCGGCAACGCACCTCGTCGGCGTCAGCGCCGTCTGGCGCAAATTATTGATGCAGGCTGAAATGGCCGCCCCCCATCTGCAGTTGGCCGCGCTTGAAGGCGAGCACGGCTCCGGCAAAACCACCCTCGCCCGCTATCTCTTCAGCCGCTCACCCCTTGCCAGCGCCAGTTTTCAGCGCCGCGACGCCCGCGAATGGCTCGCCACCGACGCCGATCCCGCCACCCTTGCCGGCTTCACCTATCTCGACCGCGTCGATCTGCTCGCCCCTCCGGGACAGGGCTTGCTCCTCGGCGTCCTCAAAGCGCTGCAGGACCGCCCCCCCGGCCGCGCCGTCCTGCTTGCCTCCTCGGAAACCCCGCTGCGCCAGATGGCCGGCCAGGGCATGCTCATGCCCGATCTCGCCTTCCGCCTCACCGCCATCCGTTTCGCCATTCCCCCGCTGCGCCAGCGCCGCGAAGACATCTCGCCCCTCGCCCAGGCCCTCCTTGACCGCATCTGCCAGCGCTATCAGCAGCGTCACGTCATGCTCGGCCCCGGCGCCCTCGCGCGCCTCCTGCAGCACAACTGGCCCGGCAACGTGCGCGAGCTCTCCAGCGTTCTGGAAACAGCCCTCCTCGAATCCGCCAACGGCATCATCCGCGCCAGCGACCTCGCCCTGCCCGACAACGCCTCCGCAGCCGCGCCCTCTGACCCGCAGCCCATCGCGCGCCCTGACAATCTCTCCCTCGACGCCGTCATCCGTCACCATGTCCAGTACGTCCTCGATCTCAACCGCGGCAACAAGCTTCGCGCCGCCCGCCAACTCAACATCAGCCGCTCCACCCTCTACCGCATCCTCGGCAACGAAGGCCTCCTCGCCACCTGACCGCGGCGGCTCGGCCCCCAATCATCCTTCGCGCATTCACCCCGAAATCGGCGTGCCGCGCCTGCAAGCCCTCCAGGCGTCACCTCCTTGTTTTTGTGGCTGGTCTGCTTGTCATTGTGCCGGTCCGCATTTCTCACTCCAGGCGGAGAGTCCATAGCGCCGGTCTCCACATCGGCTGTCGCGCGGGTCTTCAGCCCCCCAGACTGATGAAAAACTGCTCCTTTGCTTTTCCGGAGGGAGCGTGAGGCTTCAGCCTCACGAATAAGCTCGTCTATTCAAGAGGGCTTCAGCCCCGGGCCTTACTCTCCAATCGCAAATTTACCTTTGTCAGCAATCTGAGGGTTTGATTGCGGGTTTTCGGCGGGCCTTGCCGGTCTTCCGATAAAGGATAGTCGTAGCCGCGGCCGTGGTAACGTGCGAAATCCTGAAGAGATTTCCAAGGGGTGTGGGAAGGGTGGAAAGCTGGCCCTATCGAAAATGCATTAATCCGTACCCGGAAAATGCCCTACACCACAGCCGCATGCGCCGGCTGCGCCACCTGCGCCAGCGGCAGCGTAAAGTGGAACGACGCGCCATTCCCCAGCTCGCTCTCCGCCCAGATACGCCCGCCGTGCGCCAGCACAATGTGCTTCACAATCGCCAGGCCCAGCCCCGTGCCCCCGGATTCGCGCGAGCGCGCCTTGTCCACGCGATAGAAGCGCTCGAAGATGCGTTCCAGGTGCTCGGAAGCTATGCCCGGCCCGAAGTCCTCCACCGTAAACTCGACCTCGGAGCCAAGCTCGCGCGCGCCCACCTTGATGCGCTTGCCGTCCTTCGCGTATTTGAGCGAGTTTTCGATCAGGTTGCCGAAGACCTGGTTCATCGCATCGGGATCGGCCATCACCAGCGCATCCGGCGCGCCCCCGGACTGCAGCTTGATCCCCGAGTCCACCACGATGCCGCCCAGCGAATCGATCGCATCCTTCACCAGCGCGCTGGCCCGGGCCGGCTGCAGCGAGAGCTTGTAGTCAGGGCTCTCCACGCTGGCCAGCGCCAGCAGGTCCTCGGTAAGCCGGTTCATGCGCGAAGCGTTCTTGAGAATGATCCCCAGAAACTCGCGCGTCGTCTCCGAACTGGTGCCCGCGCTTTCGATGAGCGTTTCCACGTAGCCCTGAATCGAGGTAAGCGGCGTGCGCAGCTCATGGCTCACGTTGGCCACAAACTCGCGGCGCGACTTCTGCGCCGCCTCAATGCCGGTCACATCATGCAGCACAACCAGCGCGCCACCCGACGGCAGCGGCGCCGCATTGATCTCGAACACGCGGCCCGGAGCCAGCGAGCTGGCGCGGCCGAAGCACAGCTCGCGGCCTTCGAGCGCGCCCCGTATGCAGGCCAGCAGCTCCGGATCGCGCACCGCGTGCACCAGCGGCCGCCCCGCGCGGATCTGCGTCCCGGCAATGCGCTGCATCACCGAGTTCGACCAGCGCACATACCCCCCTGCCGTCACGGCCACCACGGCCTCCTGCATGGAGTCGAGCATCACCGTCAATTCATGGCGTCCGCTCTCCAGCTCGGCAAAGTCCTTGCCCAGCCGCTCCGCTGTCCGGTTCAACGCCGCTTCCATGGGCGAAAGCTCATCCTGCCCCACATTGTCGAGCCGCGCCGCCAGGTCGCCGTCGGCAATGCGGCCGGCAAAGTCCATAATGCGCTGCATGCGGACGGAGATGCGGCTCGCCACCCACGCCGCCAGCGGCAGCGCGATGGCCAGCGCGATCAAGCCCGACCAGAAGGCCTCGCGTCCAATCGCGCGCAGCGTGCCGCCCGCCGCCTGCCCCACAAAGCGGCGAAAGAGAATCTCCATCACCAGCGTGTGGAACACCAGCAGCAGAACGAACAGGCCCAGCAGCTTGGTAAAGACTTTTGAAGTCATGGGGGCCCCGGCCCTTACTCGGTCTTGGGCAGCTCGAAGCGATAACCGGCCCCGCGCACTGTCTTCAGGTAGCGCGGGTTTTCCGGATCGATCTCGATTTTCTCACGGATGCGCCGCACGTAAACGTCCACGGAACGAGGCGTCACGAACCGTGCATCGCCCCAGACGGCATCCAGCAGGTGGTCGCGGCTGAAGACGCGCCCCGGATGGCGCGCCAGGTAATCGAGCAGACGGAACTCGGTGGCCGTCGTGGTGGTCAGTTCGCCGCGCACCTTCAGTTGCATCGCGCCCGCGTCGATGATCACCTCTTCAAAGCTGATCACCGAAGGCGAGGTCGGCCGCTCGAACCGCCGCAGCACGGCCTTCACGCGGGCCACCAGCTCGCGAGTCGAAAATGGCTTCGTAATGTAGTCGTCCGCGCCCAGCTCCAGGCCCAGCACCCGGTCGATCTCGGTGTCCCGGGCGGTGAGGATCAGCACGGGTACGGCGCCGCCGTCCCGCAGGCGGCGGCAGGCGTCGAAGCCGTCCATCTGGCCGGGCAGGCCCAGATCCAGCACGACCAACCGGGGCCGCTCCCGGTCCACCACGTCGAGCGCCCCGACGGCGTCGGTCGTCTGGAGCACCCGGAAGCCTTCGCGGCGCAGGTACAGCTCGACCAGATCAGCGATGTTCGGGTCGTCCTCGACCACCACGATCGTTCCGAGGTCGCTGATCACGCATCAAGGGTGGCACCTGGAGAGATGCGAAGGGACGCACCGCTGTGACCACCGGTATCACCGGTAGAATTTGGGCAATATGGCCACCTACCTCGACCGCATCCTCGTCGCGCACCGGGCCAGGGCCGAGGAGGACGACCGCCCGGTGGACGGCCTGGTCGAGGTCGCCCGGCGAGCGCCGTCACCGCGGCCATTTCGCCAGGCGCTGTCCCAGGACGGATTGGCTGTCGTCGCCGAGCTCAAGCGCCGTTCGCCGTCGCGGGGCGATCTTGCCATCGACCTGGATCCGGCAGCGGTCGCCGCCGCCTACGCAGCCGGGGGAGCGGCGTGCCTGTCGGTGCTGACCGACGCCCGGTTCTTCGGCGGGTCGCCGGCCGATCTGGCCGCGGCCCGGCGCGCCGTCGACCTTCCCGTCCTGCGCAAGGACTTCACCGTGTCCGAGGCCGACGTGTGCGATGCCCGGCTGATGGGAGCAGACGCCGTCCTGCTCATCGTGGCCGCCCTCACCGACGCCGAGCTGGCGCGGCTGCGGGGTCTGGCGGAGGAGCTCGAACTGGCCGTACTGGTCGAGGTGCACGACGAGGGCGAGCTGGCGCGGGCCCTCGATGCCGGCGCCGACCTGGTGGGGGTCAACCAGCGGGACCTGATGACGTTCGACGTCGACCACCAGCTGGCGGAGCGCCTGGCGGTGCAGATCCCCGCCGGCGTCGTGAAGGTGGCCGAGTCCGGGGTACGGGACGAAGCGGACGCTGCCCGCCTGGCCGGGTCCGGCTTCGACGCCGTCCTGGTGGGCGAGTCCCTGGTCCGGGCCCCCGACCGCGAGGCGGCCGTGCGGTCCCTCCTCGGCGAGGCCTCGCCCCTGGCGCCGCTTGGCGGCGCCCGGAAAGTGCCGTAGCCGTGTTCGTGAAGGTCTGCGGCACGACAAGCGAGGCGGACGCGCTGCTCGCCGTCGCCCTGGGTGCCGACGCCCTTGGTTTCGTGTTCGCCCCGTCCCCCCGGCAGGTCGCCGCCAGCCTCGTCACCCACATCGCCCGGCGCTTGCCCCCTGAGGTCATCACCATTGGGGTGTTCAGCGACGAGACGCCCGAGCGCGTCGTGGAAGTCGTCAACACCGTCGGCCTCAAGGGGGCCCAGCTGCACGGCCACGAGTCGCCGGAGGCGACGCGCTGGGTGGCCGAACGGGTCG
This sequence comes from Solirubrobacteraceae bacterium, assembly GCA_036491155.1. Classification (GTDB taxonomy): domain Bacteria; phylum Actinomycetota; class Thermoleophilia; order Solirubrobacterales; family Solirubrobacteraceae; genus Palsa-465. The sequence continues at coordinate 5,896 of DASXCN010000229.1, forward strand.
GCGTGACGATCAAGGCCTTCGCTGCCGGCCAGCGAGCCATCACCAACGCCGCTGACTATCGCGCCGACGTGGTGCTGCTCGATGCCCCGTCGCCGGGATCGGGGAAGGTGTTCGACTGGCGCCTGGCCGAGGGTGTCGTCGACGGCTCGCGCCTGCTGTTGGCGGGGGGCCTCGACGCAGTGAACGTGGGAGAGGCCATCGCCCGCGTCCACCCCTGGGGCGTCGACGTGGCGACCGGCGTCGAGGCCCAGCCGGGACGCAAGGATCCCCGCAAGCTCCGCGCCTTCATCGCCGCCGCCAAGGCTGCCGGCCGACCCGACTACCAGGGTGACGACGACGCGCCGTACGACTGGCAGGAGGGCTGAGTGGTGGCGGTACCGGCTTCCTCCCGGGCGGCGATGGGCGAGCCCAGCGCAACGGGTCGCTTCGGCTCGTTCGGGGGTCGGTTCGTGCCCGAGTCGCTGGTGGGGGCGTGCAAGGAGCTCGAGGCGGCCTTTCGCGCGGCGTGGGCGGACGAGGCTTTTCGGAGCGAGTACGCCGCGCTCCTGCGCGACTACGCCGGCCGGCCGACGCCCGTGACCGAGTGCCGGCGGCTGTCGGATCGGCTGGGGGTTCGGGTCCTGCTCAAGCGCGAGGACCTGACCCACACCGGCTCGCACAAGATCAACAACGTGATCGGGCAGGCCCTCCTCGCCCGGACCATGGGAAAGCGGCGCCTGGTGGCCGAGACGGGAGCCGGCCAGCACGGCGTGGCCACGGCGACGGCTGCCGCCCTCTTCGGGTTGGAGTGCGTCGTGTACATGGGAACCGTGGATGTGCAGCGCCAAGCCCTCAACGCGTTCCGCATGAACCTGCTGGGCGCCGAGGTGCGACCCGTCGACTCCGGGAGCCGTACCTTGAAGGACGCCATCAACGAGGCCATGCGGGACTGGGTCGCGTCGGTCGAGACCACCCACTACTGCCTCGGGTCCGTGATGGGGCCGCACCCGTACCCCTGGATGGTCCGCGAGCTGCAGCGGGTCATCGGCGACGAGGCGCGCGGCCAGTGCCGGGAGATGCTGGGGGGTGACGACCCGGATCTCGTGCTCGCCTGCGTCGGTGGCGGGTCGAACGCGGCGGGGACGTTCGCCGGTTTCGTGGACACGGAGGCAGCTCTGGTTGGCGTCGAGGCCGCCGGGGGTGCAGCGATCGCTCACGGTGTCCCAGGGGTCGTGCACGGCATGCGCTCGCATCTTCTCCAGGACGAGTACGGACAGGTGCTCGAGGCCCACTCGATCTCGGCCGGCCTCGACTATCCGGGCATCGGTCCGGAGCACGCCTACCTCGCCGAGATCGGTCGGGCCCGTTACGTCCAGGCCGGTGACAGCGAGGTGCTCGATGCCTTGCGTCTGCTGTCGGAGACCGAGGGCATCATCCCCGCCCTCGAGCCGGCCCACGCCCTGGCGTACCTGGCCCGCGCCGCCGGCGGCGAGATCCCCACAGGGTCGACGGTGCTCGTGACCCTGTCGGGTCGGGGCGACAAGGACGCGGCCGAGGTGATGGAGCTGCTCGCGTGAGCGGCGCTCTCTCGGGCACGGCCGACCAGACGCCGCCGGCTCAGGCGGGCCCTGACGCCGTGGGCTCGCTCGAAGCCACCTTGCGGGCGGCGCGCGACGATGGTCGCAAGCTCCTCGTCCCCTACGTCACGGGGGCCCTCACGTCACAGTGGTGCGACGTGGTGCGGGCCGTCGCCGCCGCCGGCGCCGACGCCCTCGAGATCGGTATCCCGTTCTCGGACCCGATCATGGACGGACCGACGATCCAGGAGGCTTCGGCGCGCGCCCTGGCGCGCGGGGCGACGCCAGCCGGGATCGTGTCGGAGCTCGGCGACATGGACGTCGGCATACCACTGGCCGTGATGACCTACTACAACCTGGTCTTCCGGACCGGCCACCGCCGGTTCGCCCGCCGGTTGGTCGAGTCTGGGGTGGGCGCCGCGATCGTGCCGGATCTTCCGCTGGACGAGGTGGGGGAGTGGGCCCGGGCAGCGGACGACGCCGGGGTCGAGACGGTCATGCTGGCGGCGCCGACGACGGCCGACGATCAGCTGGAGGCCATCTGCGCCCGAGCGCGCGGCTTCGTCTATGGCGTCGGCCTGCTGGGTGTCACCGGAGAGCGAGACGCGCTGGCGACCAGCGCCCGGAAGATGGCCCGGCGCCTCAAGGCCGTGACCGACAAGCCCGTCCTGATCGGTGTGGGGGTGTCCAACCCCGAGCAGGCGAGAGACGTGTGCGCCGAGGCCGACGGGGTGGTGGTGGGATCGGCGCTCGTGCGGCGGCTGCTGGAGGGCGGGGGTCCCGACGAGGCCGCCGCCTTCGTGGGCGAGCTGCGCGGCGGCATCGATGGCTGATCACCGCGGCAGCGGGGGCACGGCCGAGGGCGATCGTGCCCTGCTCGATGACGGCAAGGTCGAGGGCTGCGAGCTCTGCGAGGCGGCGCGCATCACCCCGTGGCACCACGAGGACGACGTCTGCTGGGTGGCCGATTGCGAGATCTGCGACGTGCCCATGGTCGTGTGGAAGCGTCACGGCGCCGAGCCCCCGAGCCCGGCCGTCGACCACATGATCGAGGTGCTGGAGCGGGTCGCCATCGCCCGCTTCGGCCGCGAGGGGTTTTCGGTCGACCGGGTCATGCGCCAGATGCCGCACCACTTCCACGCCCATGCTCGTGATCCGAGGTGGTGGGTGAGGCGTTTTACGGGTGGTCGCGTGTGAGGCGCATGAGGCTGGCCCGGCGGATGGCGCTCGTCTGGGCCTGCACCACGTAGAACAGGGCCTCCCGGGCCAGGCGCTGGGCGGGATGCGTCCGGGCCATGGCGCCGCCGCCGAGGGCGGTGACGAGCGCATGGGAGGCCTTCTGCGCGAGCTCGAGGTTCGACGCCCGGGCCTCGATGAGCCGGGCGAGATGGGCGTCGAAGTCGTGGCCCGGCTGCTCGGGTATCGGGGCGTCAGCGAGCGCGTAGGCGCGCTGTCGTGAGCTCGCCAGCTCGGTGTCCAGCCTGCCGGCCACCTCCTTGGTGGGGCCATCGCCCTTTTCTTGGGCGCGCTCGACGAGGAGGCGGCAGCTGGTGTTGGCCACGCCGAGGGCGGCAGGGCTCGGCTGCGACGTGGTGATCCGGTCTTGACGGCGCCAGGTCTCCAGCGGCTCCACCAGCAACACGTCCTCGTCGGGGACGAACAGATCGTCGAAGGCCACCCTGACCGTCGAGGTGGACTGCATGACGACGAGCTCGAGCGGGGATGAGGGCCGAACCGCGTCGTCAGCGTGCCCGGCGCGGAGGAACCAGAGCACCTGCTCCCCGGGGAGGCAGGCGGCCACGGCGAAGGTGTCGGCCATCCCCCACGACGTCGCCCAGGGCGCCACCCCGGTGACCCGGTACCCGCCGGGCACCTCGCGAGCCCGGACGGCGGGCGACTCCCAACGGAGGTAGGCGAACATCACGCCGGCGAGCGACCGCCCGGCGCGCAGAGTGTCCAGCCACTGCTCACGGAGCCCGGCGTTGGGGCTCCGGGCCAGGAGCAGGACCGGGGTGTGATGCTGGGCCCAGACGAAGAAGGTGGCGCCACACGCCCCGGCCAGGGCCTCGTGGACGGCACGCACCACCGGCGGGGGTACCGAGCGGTGGCCGTCGGGCTGCGGGCCGGCCAGGCCAAAGAGCCCGGCATCGGCGAGGGCCCGCAGATTCTCCCGGGGCACCCGCTCGGCCCGGTCTGTGTCCTGGGCGCGCGGGAGCAGGGTGGACGCGGCGACCGACTGAGCGGCCTGCACCAGGTCTCGACGGGCGCGGTGATCGGCCGACATGTCACCATCCGGGCCCGCCGCCGGCACTACAGGGCTCCCAGCGCGAGCCCCGCGCCGGCCGCGAGCAGGCCTGCCACGAGGCTTCCCGCCGCGTTGGCGAGGCCGAGCAGCACGGCCCCGCTCTCGAGCAGCCGCAAAGATTCGAAGCTGAACGTCGACAGCGTCGTGTACGCGCCGAGGAAACCGATGCCGATCACCACCGCCGGGGTCGAGGCCAGGCCGTGATACAAGACGAGCCCGAGGACGAGTCCGGCCAGAAAGGACCCGCTGACGTTCACGAGGAGGGTGCCCAAGGGGAAGACCGTGTAGCGCCAGCGCGCGACGGCGCGATCCACGAGATACCGGGCAACCGCCCCGAGGGCCCCGGCGACGGCGACACCGAGGTAGGTCATCAGCTCGGTGCAGCCCGTCCGACGTACTTGACGATATCCGCCTTCTCGCGCAGCACCAGTCCTTCGCTGATGAGCTCGTCCAGCTGGGGCAGGAAAGCCTCGATGCGCTCGGACGTGTCGACGATGGTGATCAAGATCGGCAAGTCGGCGCTGAGACTGAGGATGCGCGTTGTGTGAATGGCGTTGGAGGCGCCGTAGCCTTCGAACCCGCGAAAGACCGTGGCCCCCGCCAGCCCGGCGTCGTGAGCTCGGTGCACGATCTCGGTGTAGAGCGGCTTGTGCTCGTACCGATCGGTCTCCCCGATGTAGATGCTGAGTCGCTCACCGGCGCCTGCGAGTCTCATACCTTCCTCCCGTTCCGGCCGGCCACGCCCGACCCGCGGCCACACCCCCGAACACAGCGACGATGCCTCCCACAACGGTCACGACGGCGTACAGCGCGGCCATCCACACCCTTCCATCTCGCACGAACAGGACGGCCTCGGCCGTCCACGTGGAGAACGTCGTGTACGCCCCGAGGACCCCGATGCCGAGGAAGGCCCGCAGGTAGGGAGTGGGCCGGGCGCGCTCGGCAAGCAACGTGTAGACGAGCCCGAGCAGGAACGCTCCCGACACGTTGATGCCCAATGTGGGCCATGGGAACGCCTCGCGGCCGACACCGCCCCCGAGCTCGATGCCGTAGCGGGCCAAGGCCCCCAACGCGCCTCCCGAGCCCACGGCGACGAGCAGCGCAAGCCGCGCCCTCCTCACTCCGTCAGCGCCGGCTCCGGCGATCCTCCATGCGCCGACGGATCACGTCGCGCCGGGCCTGGAGCTCGCGGTGGGTGAGGCCCCCCACCTCCGACGTCAGGCCCATCGAAGCCCGCACCCCGTCGAGGTCCACGGGGACCGTGCGGGGATCGATGCCTACGTCCCGCGCGATGCGGTCGCCGTGATGGGTGGCGAAGTAGGTCGCAAGGTGGGTGATCTCGGCGAACAGGTCGACGTCCGGTGCCAGGTTGGCCATGGCGGCATCGAGAAAGAGCATGTTCTTGACGAACAGCATGAGCTCCTTCGGCAGGCGGGCGCCGTAACTGAGCAGGGCCTTGGTCAGCTCACGGATCTCGCCGATCAGCTCCTCGGCCGACATCTGGGTGGGGTCCTTCACCGGCTGGTCGATGCCGAGGTCCCTGATCACGCCCTCGACGTCGACGTCCTCGGGCAGCGCTCCCATGTCCCGAAGGGCCTCGATCTGGAGGTGCACGTCGTTGGTCGTGCCTCCCATGAGCAGGCGCAGGAAAGCCAGCCGGCGGCGCTCGTCGAGCCGTCCGGTGATGCCGTAGTCCAGGAGAGCGACGCGGCCTCCGGGTTGGACGAACATGTTGCCCCCGTGGAGGTCGCCGTGGAACACACCGAACAGGATCGCCCCCTCCATGAAGGCGATGAGCCCGGCCCGCACGACCGCCGAAGTGTCGATCCCGGCCGCTCGCATCCCCGCCACGTCGTCCCACCCGAAGCCCGCCAGTCGCTCCATGACCAGGACCCGCCGGGTCACCAGCCGGGGATGAGGGCGGGGCACCACCAGGGCCCGCTGCTCGGTCGCGGCCAGGATGCGGGCGATGTCGAGCATGTTGTCGGCCTCGAGGCGGAAGTCCAGCTCCTCGACGATCGTCTCCGCGAACAGCTCGATGAGGGCGGGCGGGTTGGCCAGGGCGGTGACCGGGATACGGCCCACCAGGGTGGGGGCGATCCAGCTCATGGCGGCCAGATCCCGACGGACGAGACTGCTCACCTGGGGGCGCTGGACCTTCACGACGACCGGCTCGCCCGTCCTCAGCGTGGCTGCGTGGACCTGGGCTATGGACGCCGCCGCCACCGGGGTCTCGTCGAACTCGGCGAAGACCGAGTCGAGGGGTCGTCCGAGGTCGGTCTCGACTGTCTGGCGCACCGCGGCGAAGGGCTCGGCCGGCACCTGATCGCGACAGAGGCGGAACTCCGCCACGAGCTCCTCCGGGAAGATGCCCTGTCCCGACGAGAGGATCTGGCCGAGCTTGATGTACGTCGGTCCCAGCTCTTCGAAGGCGATGCGGAGGCGACGCGACAACCCCGCGCGTGACTCGGCCTGCGACCGTCGGCGTTCGACGAGGTACCAGCCCGCTACGGCCTTGCCCAACAGTGAGCCGACCCTGACCACGCGCCCCCCGGGTGGAAGCACGCGCCGGCGCAGGAGCTGCGGCACCTCGGCGCGGGTTCGGGCCCGGACCCGGTCGACCGCAGCACGCCACGGGAGGTCGTCGAGGTCGATGACCCACGGGCCGTCCTCGGTGAAGGCACCGAAGTCGAGATCAGCCGGGCGGGACATGGACGCGGTCACCGTGGCGACGGTACCGGAGGGTCCCGGTTAGGGAAACTCGCGCACCGTGGTGCAGCGACAGGCGCCGCCGAGGGCCCTCAGTCCTCGGCGCTGGGCACGAAGATCAGGGAGCCGTTGTGACCACCGAAGCCGAACGAGTTCGACAGCACCGGCCCGGGCTCCCACGGCCGGGCAGCGCCGGCCACGATGTCGAGGTGTAGCTCCGGATCGGGGGTCACGTAGCCGGCCGTGGGCGGAATCGCCCGCCGGTCGATGCTGAGCACCGAGGCGACGGCCTCGATGGCTCCGGCCGCCCCGAGGGCGTGACCGGTGACACCCTTGATCGAGGTCAGGACCGGGCCTGGGGTCCCGAACACCTTGTTGATGGCCTCGGCCTCGGCCGCATCGTTGAGCGTGGTCGAAGTCCCGTGGGCGTTGATGTGGGCGATCTGATGGGGAGCGAGGGCGGCGTCATCGAGCGCTTCTTCCATGCACGCGGCGGCGCCCGTGCCGCCGGGCGCGGGGGCGGTGAGGTGATGGGCGTCCGCCGTGCTCGCCGCCCCGGCCAGCTCGGCGTAGATGGGCGCGCCCCTGGCCCTCGCCCGGTCCAGGTCCTCGAGGACCATGGCCGCCGATCCCTCGGCCAGGACGAAGCCGTCACGATCGAGGTCGAAGGGTCGGGAGATTCCGGACTTCGACAGCGCGGTCATGTTCCCGAAGCCAGACAGGGTCACCGGGATCATCGCCGCCTCCGCCCCTCCGGCCAGCACCACCTCGCAGCGACCGGAGGCCACGAGGCGGCCGCCGTTGCCGATGGCGTGCGACCCCGCCGCGCAGGCGGTGGCGATCGTCTCGCAGGGTCCACGCCAGCCGTTGCGCATGGACACGGCCGCCGAACCGGCATTCGCCATCATCATCGGGACGAGGAAAGGCGAGACCCGGTCCGGCCCCTTCTCCTGGCCGACCACGAACTGGTCTTCGAGGGTCTCGATGCCGCCGACGCCGGTGCCCATGACGACCCCGGCGCGGTCCGGGTCGGCGTCGACCGTTCCGGCGTCCTCGAGGGCCATGGCGGCCGATGCCACCGTAAATTGGGCGAACCTGTCGATCCGTCGGACCTCTTTGGGCCCGAACCACACGGTCGGGTCGAACGCGGCGACGCGCCGGTCACCAACCGGTGCCGGCGCGCACAGTCCCTCCCAGAAGGCGTCCTTGCCGATACCGGCGCGGATCACCACGCCCAGCCCGGTAACCGCTACGCGCCGGGCGGCGCCCATTTGTCGAGCGCGGCCCCAGGCCAGCTGCATCAGACCTTGGACGTGATCAAGTTGAAGGCCTGCTCGACCGTCTCGATACCCTCCAGCTCGGACTCGTCGATGGTGATGTCGAAGGCCTCCTCGAGCGCCATCACCAGCTCGACCAGGTCGAGGCTGTCGGCGTCGAGGTCGTCACCGAAACGGGCGTCGAGGGTGATCTGGTCCGGCTGGACCTGGAGCACTTCGACGGCGCAGGTCTTGAACTTGTCAAAGGCGGCTTCGTTGTCCACTGAAGGTGTTTCCTTTCGGTGATGGTTGACTGGACTATCAGGCACTAGATGCCCATCGCCAGGCCGCCATCCACAGGCAGCACGGTACCAGTGATGTAGGAGGCCTCCGGCGATGCGAGGAAGGTGACGGCGGCCGCCACCTCCTCGGGGGTGGCGAAGCGTCCGAGTGGGACCATCGCCGTGAGCTCGGCCCGACGGTCGTCGGCCACGTCGACGAGCATCTCCGTCGCCACCGGCCCCGGGGCGACGACGTTGACCGTGATGCCGCGGGACCCGAGCTCACGCGCCAGCGAGCGGGCCAGGCCGAGGAGACCCGACTTGCTCGCCGCGTAGTTGGCCTGACCCGGTCCACCGGTAAAGCCGACGGCCGAAGAGACGAGCACGATGCGGCCCTCGTGGGCCCGCACCATCCCACGCGCCGCCCGCTTGAGGACCCGGTAGGTCCCGGTCAGGTTGGTCTCCACCACGTCCCGCCAGCTGTCCTCGTCCATGCGCAGGAGCAGGGTGTCCCGGGTGATCCCGGCGTTGGCCACGAGGACCTCGACAGGGCCCCACCGCTCCTCGATGGCCTCGAAGGCGTGGTCGACGTCGGTCGGCGAGGTCACGTCGCAGCGGAGAGACAGCAGGTCGGTCGAGCCATCACTGCGCCCCTCGGGCCCCGCCGGCGGCTTGGTGCGGAAGGTCACGGCTACCCGGTCGCCGCTGTCCTGGAACCGCCGGGCGCAGGCCAGGCCGATACCCCGCGACCCACCGGTGACGAGCACGACCCGGTGCTGTTGAGCACTCATCTGACGCTCACCGACCCCACCGGATCACCACGCTGGCCCAGGTCATCCCCGCGCCGAAGCCGGACAGCAGGACGTTGTCGCCGTCCCGGAGCCGACCGGCGTCAGCGGCCTCGGCCAGCGCCATCGGGATCGACCCGGCCGAGGTGTTCCCCGTTCGATCGAGGACCATCGCCGTACGGTCCAGGGGGATCCTGAGGCGCTGGTTTGCGGCCTCGATGATCCGCTGGTTGGCCTGGTGGGGCACGAACAGGGCGATGTCGTCCGAGCTGAGCTTGGCCCGCTCGAGGGCGGCGTGGGCCGACTCCACCGTCACCCGCACCGCTCGCCGGAAGACCTCACGCCCATCCATCTGAATGTAGGCGCCATGGTCGCAGTAGAGCAGGGGCACTCCCGAGCCGTCGACGCCGAGGTCCCAACCGAGCACCCGGTCGTCGCCCGGCAGAGCCTCCAACACGAGGGCGCCCGACCCGTCGGCGAACAAGACTGCGGTGCCCCGGTCGCCAGGGTCGGTGATCCCGGAGAGGGTATCGGTGCCGATGACGAGGGCCCGGTCGACTCCCGTGCTGATCAGGGCGTGGGCGGTGACGACGGAGTAGACGAAGCCCGAGCAGGCGGCGTTGAGGTCGAAGGCGGCGCATCGCAGCCCCAGCTCGTGCTGGACGGTGGCCGAGGTCGCCGGGACGGCCTGGTCCGGTGTCGTCGTGGACAGCACCAGGAGGTCGATGTCGGATGGCAGGAGGCCGGCGTTGGCCAGGGCAGCTCGCCCGGAGGAAACCGATAGCTTCGACGTGGTACCACCGACCCGTCGCTCGCGAATGCCCGTGCGCTCGACGATCCAGGTGTCACTCGTGTCGAGTCGCGCCTCCAGGTCCGCGTTGGTCACCACCGTCTCAGGCAGGGCCGATCCCCAGCCGGCGATGGCCGTGCCCCTCGTCACTGCGCGGGTGCCGCGCGGAGCCACGCGACCGGCTGTCCGATCAGGACCCGCTGGCCGGCGTTGGCCAGGAATCCTTGGAGCGAGCCCGAGAAGGGCGACCGCACCTCCTCGGTGCCGACGGTGCCCACGACCTCGCCGACGGCAACCCGGTCCTCCAGATCCTGTCTCGGCTGGAACAACCCTGCCGCCTGGCTCACGACCAGGCGCTCGGAGGTGTACAGGTGCTCGCCCTGATGGTCGGCGGCGTAGGTGTGGAGCGGCCCCTCGCCAGCCAGGGCGTCGACCAGCACGTCGAGGTCATCGGGCTTGGAGACGCTCACGGCCAGCGAGTCGGAGACGGTGCGGCGGGCGAGGGCGGAGAGCACGCCGCCGGGCCCGACCTCGACGAATGCCGTCACGCCGCTGTCGGCGAGCCCGCTGAGGGTCTGGTGCCAGCGCACCGGGCTGCACAGCTGGGCGGACAGGAGGCCGGGCCACTCCTCGGCGGTGACATGGGGCCGGGCGTCGACGTTGGCCGACACGGGGATCTCGGGATCGGCGAAGCTGGCGGTGGCCAGGGCCTTCCGCAGCCGGTGGCGGGCGGCGGCCATGAGCGGGGTGTGAAAGGCGCCGCCGACCTGGATGGGCAGCACGCGGCGGGCTCCGAGCGTCCTGGCCACCTCGGCGGCGGCGGCCACACCCTCCGCCGTCCCGGCTACGACGACCTGACCAGGCGAGTTGTAGTTGGCCAACCAGACGTCGCTCTCGGCCCGCTGACAGGCAGCCTCGGCGTCGGCGTCATTGATCCCGATGAACGCGGCCATCGTGCCGGGATGCTCGTCGGCGGCCCCCTGCATGGCGTCGCCGCGCTCGGTCACCAGGCGGGCGCCATCCTCGAAGCCCAGCGCCCCCGTGGCTACGAGCGCCGTGTACTCGCCCAGGCTGTGGCCGGCGCAGGCGGAGGGGGCGAGCCCGAGCCGCTCGATGGCGTCGAGGGCCACCAGGCTGAGGGCGAATGTCGCCAGCTGGGCGTTCCTCGTGGCCGTCAGCTCGTCAGTGTCCGCTTCCAGCAGCAATCCGGCGATGTCGCGCCCGGCCGCCTCCGAGGCGTCGCCCACCACCTCCCAGGACGGGTGGTCGATCCATGGCCGGCCCATGCCGGGCCGTTGTGATCCCTGTCCGGGGAAGGTGAATGCCAGCACCGCCGCTCCTCTTGAGTGCCATGTGTGGTCTGCCGCTAGCAACCTGGCCTGGATCTCAGACCAGGCCGGGCGCCATCGGGTTTCACCAGCTCTCGGCTACCCCCGGTGGGGAAGCCGTTCCTGCCCGCTCACCGCATGCCCGGCCGGCGCTCGTTCTGGGCGAGGAAGCGCTGGCGAAGGGCGGCGACCGCCGTGCCGACGAACGCCACTCCGAGCAGCAGCCATCGACGTACGTGCACCAAGATCAGTTTAGTCGGCCGCTCAGACGAACACCTGTTCGGTAGTCTGCCGTCATGACACGGCCGGTCGCCGACATCGAGCGGGTGGCCGAGCTGATCTCGGCCGGGGCTTGAGGCCAAATGGTGCCCGGAGCGGGATTCGAACCCGCACGCCCTTTCGGACAATGCGTTTTGAGCGCATAGCGTCTGCCGATTCCGCCATCCGGGCAAATCTCTGAGAACGATGGCAAGCGTCCGTGCAAGCATGGTCATTGTACGAGCGTCCTGCCCGAGCGGCCGACGGGCGGAGCTTGGCGCGACCTGAGAGGCTGGGACCGTGGGAAGCGCGGCGACCGGTGAGCTGACCACGCAGGCGGACGCCGCGGCCGGCGATCCCGATCCGCGCGCCCGGATCAAGGGTCGGCTGCGCCCGGGCGAGCTGGCCGAGGCCGCCATCCTGGCCGACGTCGCCGTCGGCCTCATCCTCGTCGGCTGGCTCATGCCCCTGGGCGGCATCCTGCACGCGGCAGCGGTCACGCCCCTGGCTGCGCTGGCGGTGCGCCACCGGATGCGGGCCATGGTCGTGGCGACGCTGGCCGGAGCAGCGGTCGCCTTCCTGATCGGAGGCGTCGCCCTCGCCATCCACGTCGGGACGGCCGGCGCCCTCGGCTTTGCCGTCGGCACGGCGATGCGCAGGGGCTGGGGCATGGTCCGCACCGTTGCCCTGGCCGTGGTGACGACCGGGACGGCCCTGATCGGCCTCACCCTGCTCCTGCTGTACTCCTTCAGCCAGCTACGCAACCTCACTCTCGCCCAGATCCGCATCGGCTGGCGGGGAACCAGCCGCATCCTCCAGCACATCGGTCTCAACTCGGTGGTTGGCTGGGGAAACCACGCCGTCGACTGGGTCATCAGCCACTGGTGGCTGGCCATCCCGGCGGGCGAGCTTGTCAGCGTCGTCGGCGCCGCCGTCTTCGCCCGGGCGTTCGCTGTTCCCGCCCTCCGGCGGCTCACACAGGCCACCGGTCCGGCGCCCGTCCTGCCGCCGCCGCCGCCCGACGCCCCGGTGGGCCCGCTCCCGGTCGAACTTCGCGGCGTCGGCTACCGGTATCCCCGCGCCGAGACCAGCGCCCTGTCCGACGTGAGCCTCACCATCCCCGCCGACGCCTTCGTGGCGGTCCTGGGACCCAACGGCTCTGGAAAATCCACCCTGGCCCGCATCCTCGCCGGCCTGGAGCCGACTGAGGGCAAGATCACCAGACCCGGGGCGGCGGGCCTGGGCCGTCGAGGGGGCACGGCGATGGTGTTCCAGCGACCCGAGAGCCAGGTCCTCGGCGTCCGCGTGCGCGACGACGTCGTCTGGGGGATGCCCCCGCGCGAGGAGGTGGACGTCGGCGCGCTGCTCGCCTGCGTCGGCCTCGCCGGGTTGGAGGACCGGGAGACGGCGACCCTGTCCGGCGGCCAGCTGCAGCGGCTTGCCATCGCCGCGGCGCTGGCTCGGCAACCGGCGTTGCTGATCTCCGACGAGGCGACGTCGATGCTGGATGCCGCCGGTCGGGAGGACCTCACCGAGCTGCTCCGCGAGCTGGCTCGAAGCCAGGGGGTCACCGTGGTGCACATCACCCACCGCCACGAGGAGGTGCGGGGAGCGGACCTGGTGGTGGAGCTGTCCGGCGGTCGGCTGACTCGTGTCGGGAACGAACCACCCGGCGACGGGAGCACGCCAGCCGGGCAGGACGTCCGGGCCCTGCTCTCGACCAGGGCCCTCGTGCGGAGCTCAATGCCGCCGCCGCTCATGCGCCTGTCGGACCTCGGCTACGTGTACGCCAGGCGTTCGCCCTGGGCCCACCGGGCCTTGAGCGGGGTGGACCTCGACGTCGAGCGGGGCGAGGGGCTGGTCGTGTGCGGCCACAACGGCTCGGGCAAGTCCACGCTGGCCTGGATCATGGCCGGGCTCCTGGTCCCGACGGAGGGCGAGGCGACTCTGGACGGGCGACCCCTGCCCGAAAGCGTGGGACAGGTGGGCGTGGCGTTCCAGCACGCGCGGCTCCAGCTCTTTCGTCCGACGGTGTTCGGCGACGTCGCCTTCGGTGCCAACCTGGACCGCGACACGATCGCCGGCGCCCTGGAGGAGGTGGGCCTCGATCCGGTCGAGATGTCCGAGCGTCGGATCGACGAGCTCAGCGGTGGTCAGCAGCGTCGCGTCGCCCTTGCTGGGTTGCTCGTGCGCAGGCCGCGCCTGCTGGTGCTGGACGAGCCCTTGGCGGGGCTGGACGACGAGACTCGGTCCACCCTCGTGACCGTGCTTGCTCGGCTCCGCGACCGCCACGGGGTCGCCACCGTCGTCGTCTCCCATGACCTCGAGGCGGCGCCTGCGCTTGCGGACCGCATGGTCGTCCTCGACGGCGGGCATCTGGTGACCGACGGCTCGGTGCTCGACCTGCAGCTGGCGGCCGACCCGGGAGGCGCTGGGGGAGGACCGGCGTGAGCGCCAACGTCCGGCGGTCGAGCGAGCTGCACCTGCTTCGCTATGTGCCCACCAACAGCCCCGTGCACCGCCTGTGGGCGGGGACCAAGCTCGTGGCCCTGTTCGGCTTCGGGGTCGCCCTGTCGCTCAAGCCCAACTGGCCCGCCGAGGGAATCCTCGCCGCGACCCTCGTGGTGGCGGTGCTCGTCGCTCGCATCCCGCCAGGCGCCGCCCCTCGGCTGCCCCCCTGGGTCGGCATCGGGTTGGCCATCGGAGCCGTGCTCTCGTTCCTCGCCGGCGGTCACCCCGAGGTGCACGTCGGCCAGGCGACGATCGGTCTGGGCGGCCTCGATCAGTGGGCGCGGTTCACCGTGCTGACCGTGTTGCTGCTCTTGGGTTCCGCTCTGGTTGGCTGGACGACGCCGCTGGCCGAGCTGGCGCCCGCCTTGGCGCGCCTGCTCGCCCCGCTGCGCCTCGTCCGGGTACCGGTCGACGAGATCGTGGTCAGCGTGGCGCTGAGCGTGCGCTGCCTGCCCCTGCTGGTGGACGAGCTGCGGGTGCTCTACGCGGCTCGGCGGGTTCGCCGCCCGGAGATCCCCGAGGGAACGAAGAGCCTGTTCAACGAGGCGGTCGACCTGCTGGTCAGCGCCCTCGTCGCCGCCACCCGCCGGGCCCAGGAGATGGGCGCGGCCATCGAGGCCAGAGGCGGACTGCACTCGGCCAGCCGGATTGGCCCCCGCCCCCGGCTGGTGGACGGGGCGGTCCTCGTCCTGGCCGCAGCCATCAGTACAGCCATGGTGATGGTCTGATGCAGCCGCGACTCGTGTTCGTTTCGATGGGCCCGCCTCCCGACTGGGCCGTGCAGCCACGGTGATGGCCTGATCGACCCGCGCTGGGCCGAGAATTCCGTCTTCCTGCGGGCACGTTGCGATCTACACTGAGCCGGGCATGCACCGGTCACTCGTCGAGCGGCGCCTCATCGAGGTCAACTCGCGGCTCAAGCGCGTCCGCGAGGAGCTGGTCGTGGTCGACGAGCAGCTG
>DASXCN010000230.1:0-10450 GCA_036491155.1 Solirubrobacteraceae bacterium
GGTGGCCCATGCCCGCGACTGGGGCGGGGCGGGTGGGGTTCCGGTTGCCGTCGACGCCACCGGCGTGCCGGCCGCGGTGCGGGCCATGGTCGACATGGTCGCCTCGGCGGGCCGGGCGGTCCAGGTCGGCATGTCCGGCGATGAGGCCCCGATCCGCATTGGCAGCCTGACCGAGAAGGAGCTCGACGTCCTGGGGGCGAGCTGCTGCACCGGCGAGGACTTCGCGGAGGCCGTGCGCGTCGTCGAGGGCAGCCCGGTCTCCCTGGCACTCCTGATCAGCCACGAGTTCGCCCTGGACCAGGCCCCGGAGGCGATCCGCTTTGCCATGAGCAATCCGACTGAGGTGATGAAGGTGGTGATCCGAGATGAGTGAGCGATTCGACTATGTGGTGGTGGGCGCGGGCTCCGCCGGATGCGTGCTGGCGGCGCGCCTGAGCGAGGACCCGGACGTGACCGTGGCGCTGCTGGAGGCCGGCGGCGAGGACACCGCGCCAGAGATCCGCATCCCGGCGATCTTCCCGATCATGTTCAAGACCGAGCTCGACTGGGACCTGTTCTCCGACCCCGAGCCCGGGCTGGACAACCGTCGCCTGTACCTGCCGCGCGGGCGGATGCTGGGGGGCTGCAGCTCGATCAACGCGATGATCTACGTCCGCGGTAACCGGGCCGACTACGACGGCTGGGCCGCCGCGGGCTGTGACGGTTGGGGGTACGACGACGTCCTGCCCTACTTCAAGCGCTCCGAGGACAACGAGCGCGGCGAGGACCCCTATCACGGCGTCGGCGGACCGCTCAAGGTGTCCGAGAGCCGCTCGATGCACCCGCTGGTCGACGCGATGATCGACGCGGCGCGCCAGGCCGGCCACGAGCACAACCCGGACTTCAACGGCGCTCGCCAGGAGGGCGTCGGCCGCTTCCAGCTGACCCAGCGCGACGGCCGCCGGCTGAGCACCGCCGACGCCTTCCTGCACCCGGTCCGACAGCGACCCAACCTGACCGTCATCACCCACGCCTACGCGACCCGCCTGCTCTTCGACGGCCCGCGCGCCAGCGGGGTGGAGTACGTGCGGCTCGGCGACGCTGTCGAGGTGTCCGCGGCACGCGAGGTGATCGTCTCGGCCGGCGCGTACTACTCCCCCCAGCTGCTGATGATGTCGGGGATCGGCCCCGAGGATCAGCTGACGCCGCTGGGCATCGAGGTCCGCGAGGCGCTGCCGGTGGGCGAGAACCTCCAGGACCATTGCATGTGCAACCTCAACTACACGACCACCGGCCCCTCGTTGTTCGACGCCCCGTCGCCGGAGAACTTCGCGCTGTTCGAGGCCGAGGGCCGCGGTCCGCTGAGCTCCAACATTCCCGAGGGCGCGGGCTTCTTCCGCGCGCGCAGCGGGGTCGACGCCCCTGATGTCGAGTTCCACTTCGCTCCGGGGATGCTCTACGACGGCGGGCTGACCGCGCCCGAGGCCCCGGGCATGGCCTTCGGCCCGGTGGTGGTCAAGCCCACCGGCCGCGGCCAGGTCATGCTCCGCTCTCCCATGGCCCTGGCCAAGCCGCGGGTGGTGTGCAACTTCCTCACCACCGAGGAGGACCAGGCGAGCATGGTGGCCGGCCTGCGGATGGCACTGGAGATGGCCCGGCAGCCCGCGCTGCAGGCGGTCATCGACCGGCCGTTCCGGGTCCCGGACGGCGACTCCGATGAGGAGCTGCTCGCCTTCGCGCGCCGTGAGGGGATGACCGTGTTTCACCCCACCTCGTCCTGCTCGATGGGGTCGGTCGTCGATGCAGACCTGCGGGTCTACGGCTGTGAGGGGCTGCGGGTCGCCGACGCCTCGGTGATGCCCGAGATCACCAGGGCCAACACCAACGCGGCGACGATCATGATCGCCGAGAAGGCGGCCGACCTCATCCGCTCTGACCGCCCGGCGTCGGCGACGGCGGGGGTGGCGTGATGGCTGCTCAGGTTCTCAGTGAGTCTCAGACCGCCCTGGTGCGGTCGCTGTGCGAGCTGGTAGTGCCCGGCTGCGAGCGGGTGGGCGCCGAGGTCTACGTCGACGCTCTGCTGGCGCGAATGCCCGCCGACGCCCGCGCCGGCATCATCGCCTGCTTCGAGGCGCTGGCCGACTGCGCCGACGGCGGCGAGGACGCACTGCGCGAGCGGCAGTTCACCCCGGAGTTCGGGGCGGTGCGCGCTATGGCCTGCGAGGCCTACTACAGCGATTTCGTCGCGCCGGGGGCCGCGGGACCCGGCGCGTATGAGGAGATCGACTTCCGCTTCCCGCTGGCCGATCGCGTCAAGAAGGACTGGTCGTACCTTGGGGTGAAGTCATGAGCACTGCCGAGCGCTTCGACGTCGTGGTGGTCGTCTCGGGCGCCGGCGGAGGGATCGTGGCCGGCGAGGTGGCCGACACGGGCGCCAGCGTGCTGCTGCTCGAGACCGGGCCGCACCGCACCGCCGCCGACTTCACCCGCTGGGAGGCTCACGCCAACCACGACATCTGGTTCGCGCCGACGCTGGTGGAGCCGCGGGCCGCGGGCGCGCCACCGCTGGTGGTCATCCGCGGCCGCTGCGTCGGCGGGACGAGCACGGTCAACACCAAGGTGGCGCTGCGCCCCTCTGACCAGGACTACGCGAAGTGGCATGCCGCGGCCGGCCTGGTGGGCGAGGGCGGCGACGCGTTCGGCGCGGCCGATATGGCACCCCACTTCGAGCGCGTCGAGGCCAGGCTCGGGGTCCGGGAGCGTTCGGACTGGCAGACCTGCATCCACACGGTCGCCCCGGGATTCGAGAGCCTGGGCGCCGAGCTTGAGCCGGTGATGTCCTACACCGACGCCAACTGCATGCGCTGCGGCTCGTGCCTGCAGGGCTGTCCGACCAACGCCGGCAAGAACTCGATGAACGTCTACATCCATCCGCCGTGGGCGGAGGGGCGCCTCACCCTGCGCGCCGACTGCACGGTGACGCGCGTCGCCATCGAGGACCGTGGGGCGGCCCTGGAGGCCACCGGCGTGGAATACGTCGACGGGGATGGGCGGTCTCACGCCGTCGAGGCCGGCGTGGTGGTGGTCGCCGCCGGGGCGATGGGCACATCGCACCTGCTGCTGCGCTCGCGCGTTCCCGAACTGTCGGGCGGCTCGGCCAGCTCGCAGCTGATCGGGAGCCACATCGGCTGGCACCCGGCGCGGATCATCACCGGCCTGTTCGAGGAGCCCCAGGACGCGCATCGCGTGTACCCCATCAGTGCGCACTGCATGAAGTACCAGAACGACGATGAGGGCGGCTACATCGTCGAGGCCGCGACGATCCAGGACCCGATCGGGTTCTCGATCATGCTCTGCGACGAGGATGGCGTGCCCATGTGGGGCAGTCAGCTGAGCGAGACCGTCCGCCGCTATCGGTACTTCAGCGGGCTGCTGACGATGGTGACCGACCAGAACAACGGCACCGCCTGGGTCGACGAGGACGGCCGCGACCGCTACTCGTATGAGTTCAACGCCGTCGAGCGTGAGCGCGACGGGGCCTCATCGAGGTTTGCCCGCGAGGCGCTGCTTGCCGCCGGGGCCCAGCGCGTGCTGCCCTCGAGCCAGTGCAGCACCCACGTGCAGGGCGGCTGCCGCATGGGCTCAGACCCGCAGCGCTCCGTGGTCGACGCTCACGCCGAGTCCCACGACGTCCGGCGCCTGTTCGTCGGCGACAGCTCCGTCATCCCCACCACGATCTCGGTCAACCCGTCGTTGACGATCATGTCGCTGGCCAGTCGCCTGGCCAGCTACCTGGCCGCAGGCGAGCACGGCTACTTCGAGCCGTCGCCGGCGCACGCGGCGGCGTAGACGCGCGGGCGGTCAGGCGACAGCGACTTCGATGAGCAGCGGCTCGCGGCGCGCCGCCAGCCCCGGGAGCACCTCGTCGAAGGTCTGCAGCAGCTCGTCGTGCGTGGTGATGTTGACCGCGGGACAGCCGAGACAGCGGGCCATTCCGGCGATGTCGATGGAGCCGAAGGCCGGCCACGCCGCCGGGGCGCCCGCCGCGCGGGCCAGCCCGTCCATGACCGCGTACCGCCCGTTGGCCATCACCAGGAGCAGCACCCCGACCTCGTAGTGGGCGGCGCTCCACAGCGCCTGGATGGCGTACATCGAGGACCCGTCGCCGACCACGCCGACCACCGGGCGGTCCGGGTTGCCCATGCGCAGCCCCACCGACCCGGCGACCCCGAAGCCGAGGCCCCCGTTGCCGCAGGCGACAAAGCCCCGGGGCTGTCGGATGGGCACGCGCTGGTAGAGCTCGGGCTGGCTGGACGGCGTCTCCTCGACGATGACCGACTCGCGGGGCAGCCGCTCGGCCAGCGCGGCGTAGACGTGGCCGGGCAGCAGCGGATCGCCGGCGGCCGGAGGCGGCGGCGCCGGCGGCCGCTTCAGCGCAGGCGGCAGGTCTGAGTCGCGGGTCGCCACCTCCTCCAGCAGCGCGGCGCAGGCCGAGGCCACCGGAGCCACGATCGCCAGCGCGCATGGGCTGCGATGGGCCTCGGCGGGATCGTCGGTGAGGACCGCCACGCGGGTGCCCTCGCTCACCATCGGTCCCGGGTCGTCGAGGATGTAGAGCCGGAAGGCGCTGGTGCCGATGGCGATGACCAGGTCGTGGGGCGCGAGCGTCTCGCGTAGCTGGCGCCGGCGCCAGGGCAGATGGCCCGCGAACTGGGGGTGGTCCTGCGGGAAGCCCGCCGCGCGGGCAAAGGACTCCTGCCACACCGGGCAGCGCAGGCGCTCGGCCAGTCCGATCACGGCCTCCCACGACTCGCAGTCGTCGCTGCGGCCGACCACCAGCGCCGGCGAGGCGGCGCGGTCGATCATCTCGGCCAGTTCGCCGAGCTCGCCGGTCGTGGCCACCGCGCTGCGCAGCGTGCGCTCCGGCCACCCGGCGGCGTACTCGTCGACGGGCTCGGTCCAGTCGCCCATGGGGATGATGACGAGCGCCGGGCCCTGGGCGGCCACCGCCTCGTTGTAGGCGCGGGCGACCGCGCCTGGCACGTCCTGGGCGCGGACGGGCAGGCTGGACCACACCGGGTACTCGCCGGCGAGCTTCTCCAGCGCGCGTCCGGTGAGGAAGGGCTCGTAGGCGATCTGGCGCCGGTCCTGCTGGCCGACCAGCACGACCAGCGGTGCGTGCATGTCGCGGGCGTTGGCGATGGCGTTGATCGCGTTGCCCAGCCCTGGGGCGGTGTGGAGGTTGACCAGCGCGGGCTCGCGGCGGGCCAATGCGTACCCGGTGGCCATTCCCACCACAGAGCCCTCGTGAAGCCCCAGGACGAAATGGATGTCGGGCGGCAGCCCGGCGAGGAAGGGGATCTCCGTCGAGCCGGGGTTCCCGAAGATGGTGGTCATCCCGAATCGGCGCATGACGTCAAAGACAGCGTCGCGCACCGTTTTGACGGCGGCGATCGGCTCGTTTCGATCGTCTGCTGCTGGCATGGCGGTGCGTTGCGCTTGCTCGATCATGCCTGGGCTCGCTTCCCGGGCCCAACGCTATCACGTACGCTTTGAGAACAATCGGTCACAGTGCGTACGTGGGGCTCGGGGAGAGGGCGCGACGGACGGCCGTTTCGCACGAGAGTCAAGGAGAGGGTTCGTGTCGCTGAAGGGACTGAAGGACCGGGTGGTGATCGTCACCGGCGGCGCCTCGGGGATCGGGCGCGCCACCGCCGCGCGGCTGGTGCAGGAGGGCGCCTCCGTCGCCCTGGTCGACATCGACGACGAGGCCGCCTCCGCGGCCGCCGCACAGATGGGCTCCGACGTGCTGGCGCTGGCCGGCGACGTCTCCTCCGAATCCGACGTCGAAAGCTACTTCGCCGCCGCCGCCGAGCACTTCGGCCGCGTGGACTCGCTGCACAATAACGCCGGGATCGAGGGGCCGCTGGCGCCACTGGCGGACTTCGAGACCGAGGCCTTTGACCGCTTGGTCCGTACCAACTACTACGGGATCTTCTTCAACCTGCGCCAGATGCTCCGGCTCGCGCGCCACTCCGGGACGCGGGCCACGATCGTCAACACCTCGTCGGGCACGGCTCTGCACGGCGTGCCCCAATTGGGGGCCTACGGCTCCACCAAGGCGGCGATCATCGGGCTCACGCGGGCGGCGGCGATCGAGAACGCGGCCACCGGCGTGCGCGTCAACGCCGTGGCCCCAGGGCCGGTGGACACACCGCTGTTCGACCGCTTTGACAGCGGTTTCCGCGAGCGCGCCGTGGATGTCATGCCGATGGGACGAATCGGCACCGCGGACGAGGTCGCCGCCCTGGTGGCGTTCCTGCTCTCCGACGAGGCGCCGTTCATCACCGGCGCGGTCTTCCCCATCGACGGAGGCGAGACGGCATGACCACCACCGCGGGCATCGACGCCGCGACCGATCCGGCCGACCTGGGGGTGCTCGAGGCCGTGTCGCTGCTGCGCCGGCGCGCGCTGTCGGCGTCTGAGCTCACCGAGGCGTGCCTGGCACGCATCGCAGAGCGCAACGGTGGCGCCCCGACGTTCGACGGCGCTCCCGATGCCGTCAACGCCTGGGTGCGCCTGTATCCGGAGCTGGCCCGGAAGTCTGCACGTGCCGCCGATCAACGGCTGGCCGCCGGCGACGCGCCGGCGCTGTGCGGGATCCCACTCGCCCTCAAGGACCTCTACGGTATGCAGGGCCTGCCGCTCACCGCGTCCAGCCGCGTGCTGGAGGGCAACGTGGCCGACCAGGACGCGGAGATGTGGGCGCGGCTGCGCCGCCGGGGCATGGTCGCGCTCGGCCACACCCACACCCACGAGTTCGCCGCAGGCGGCACCACCGACCAGGTGGGCAACCCGTGGGCGCTTGACCGCGTCGCCGGAGGCTCCAGCGGCGGCAGCGCCGCAGCGCTGGCAGCGGGGATGACGCCGGCGGCGCTGGGCTCGGACACGTGCGGCTCGCTGCGGATCCCGTCCGCGTGCTGCGGCACGAGCGCGATCAAGCCCACCCACGGGCGGCTCTCGCTTGCCGGGATCATCCCCCTGGCCCCCACGCTCGATCATCCCGGTCCGATGGCGCGCACCATCGCCGACTGCGCCGCGCTGCTGGCGGCTATGGCCGACGGCGGCTCGCCGATCGACCCCACGGCGCCGCCGCCGGCCGAACTGGGTGAGCTCGCCGTGGAGCCGTCGGGCGGCCCGCGGCCACTGGCCGGGCTGGTGGTGGCCCTCACCGATCGCACCGAGCGGACGCCGCTTGACCCCGCGGTGGCGGCCGCGCTCGACACCGCCCGGCAGGCGTGTGAGCAACTCGGGGCGCACGTGGTCGCCGCCCCCGCGCCCTGGCTGGGGGATTGGGACGACCTCAGCTGCCTGCTGCTCACCGACGCCTGGGCCTATCACGCCCAGCACGCCGAGCGAGCGCAGCACTACCGCCCGGCCATCGCCGAGTTCGTCGAGTTGTCGCAGGCCTTCGTGAGCCCCGCTGCGTACTTCGCCGCCCAGCGGCGGCGGGCGGCGGGCGCCGCGGCGTGGGAGCAGTGGTTCGATGAGCGCGGCGTTGACCTCGTCCTGGAGGCGACGCTGCCGATCGTCCCCTACGGCCGAGGGCCCGGGTATGACCGCGGCCATGCCGGGGGCCCGGGCGACCCGATGATCGCGCTCACCGCGTTGTGGGACCTGACCGGGATGCCGGTGGCGGCGCTGCCAGTCACGTGGGAGGCGGGCATCTCGCTGATTGCGCCGCGCGGCCGCGAGGCCCGGCTGGTCGCCGCCGCGCTCGACCTGCAGCACGGAGCGCTGCCGGCGCCGCGCTGGGTCCCCGACGCAGCGCACAGCACCGGCGCGACTCCGGTGACCGCGCCGGCCGGCGATACGGTGCGCGGATGATCGGGGAGGTCCTGTGGCAGCCGCCTGCCGACCTGCGCCAGAGCACGCAGATCGGCCGCTTCATGGAGTTCGCAGAGCAGCGCAGCGGGCGCCGCTTCGACGGCTATGACGCGTTGTGGCGCTGGTCTGTGGAGGATCTCGAGGGCTTCTGGGCGGCGATCTGGGACTTCTTCGAGCTACGCGCCCACGCCCCGTTCGAGCGCGTGCTGGCCTCCCGCGAGATGCCGGGAGCCGTGTGGTTCCCGGGCGCGCAGCTCAACTACGCCGAGCATCTGGTCGGCCGCGACGAGGACGCCGACACGGTGGCGGTCGTCGCGCATTCCCAGACCCGCCCGGAGTTCGAGGTCACCTTCGGCGAGCTGCGCGAGCAGGTGGCCCGGGCCCGCGCCGGCCTGCAGCGTCTGGGGGTCGGGCCGGGAGACCGTGTCGTCGCCTACCTGCCCAACATCCCCGAGACGCTCGTGGCCTTCATCGCCACCGCCTCTCTGGGGGCCATCTGGGCCGCCTGCGCACCGGAGTTCGGGGCACGGAGCGTCATCGACCGCTTCGCCCAGATCGAGCCCAAGGTGATGCTCGTCGTCGGCGGTTACGGATTCCGCGACCGCTACGTGAGCCGGCTGGACGAGGTAAAGGCCATCCGCGGTCGCCTGCCCAGTGTCCAGCACGTCGTGGCCGTCCCCTACGGCGAGGCCGTGGTCCCCGATGCGATGGCGTGGTCTGACCTGTTGGGCGTGAGCGCAGCGCTGGAGTTCGCGCCGGTGGCCTTTGGCCACCCGCTCTACGTGCTCTTCTCCTCGGGGACCACGGGTCTGCCCAAGGCCATCGTCCACGGCCACGGCGGTCAGCTGGTGGAGCACCACAAGAACCAGGGCCTGGGCTGGGACCTGGGGCCCGGCAAGCGTCTGCAGTGGTTCTCCACCACCGCGTGGATGATGTGGAACGCGCTGGTCAGCGCCCTGCTGCTGCGCAGCTCGATCGTGATGCTGGACGGGGACCCCGCCTGGCCGGACCTGGCCGAGCAGTGGCGGCTGGCCGAGCGCTACCGGCCGACGGTGATGGGGGTCTCCCCGCCGTATCTGATGGCGTGCCGCAAGGCGGGCCTGAACCTGCGCGACGAGTTCGACCTGAGCTCCATCGACGTGCTCTGCACCGCCGGATCCCCGCTGCCCGCCGAGGGCTACCGCTGGGTCTACGAGCAGCTGGGTCCCGACGTGTGTCTGGTCAACGGCTCGGGCGGAACCGATGTCTGCACCGGCATCGTGTCGGGCTGTCCGGGCGTGCCGGTCTACGAGGGCGAGATCTCCTGTGCCTCGCTGGCCGTGGACGCCAAGGCGTTTGACCCGGACGGCAAGCCGGTGGTCGGCGAGCTCGGGGAGCTGGTCATCACCTCGCCGATGCCGTCGATGCCGGTGAAGCTGTGGGGTGACGAGGACGGCGAGCGCTATCGCTCGTCGTACTTCGACCGTTACCCGGGCGTGTGGCGGCAGGGCGACTGGATCAGGTTCAACCCCAACGGCAGCTGCGTGCTCACGGGGCGCTCGGACGCGACGCTCAATCGCGGTGGCGTGCGCCTGGGCACCGGCGAGTTCTACGCGGTGGTGGAGGAGTTCTCAGAGCTCGCCGACGCGCTGGTGGTCCATCTGGAGGACGACGAGGGCGGGATGGGCGAGTTGCTGCTGTTCGTCGTGCCCGGACCGGGGGCGACGGTCGACGACGCGGTGCTGTCACGCGTCCGCTCGGCGCTGCGTGGCGAGCTCTCACCGCGACATGTCCCCGACGACATCATCGTGGTGGGCGGGATCCCGCGGACGCTGACCGGCAAGAAACTCGAGGCGCCGGTCAAGCGCATCCTCCGCGGCGAGCGGGCCGAGAAGGTGGCCAGCCGCGATGCGCTGGCCGACCCGGGGGCGCTGGACGCCTTTGTGGCCCTGGCCGCCCAACGGACCGCTCAGGCGCCCTTAAAATGAGTGGACGAGAGGGCGGACGGAGTGGATGAGAGAGGCCGACGGCAATCGCCAGGACACAGACAGGACGTGACGAGATGGCGGTAGTGCGCGCGCACGAGCGTCCGCTCGAACGGTGGAGCCCTCGCGGGACCGATCCCACCGCTCGGCTGCGCTCGTGGTCAGACATCCTGGCCGCCACCCACCTCGCCTTCGACGTCAAGTCCACGTGGCGGACCCCCACGCGCTTTCAGGCCGCGGTGACCCGCCGCGCCGTGGGCGATCTCATGCTCGTGGACTGCGCTGCCTCCCCTTTCCTGGGCCACCGTGACGGGGGCGTGATCGGCCGCGACGCCGAGGCCGGCCACGAGAACGTCCTCGGGTTCCAGTTCGTATTCAAGGGGGTGGAGCTGGTGCGCGAGGGCGACCGCCAGCTCGCGCTCAAGCCCGGCGACGTGGTCCTGTGGGACGGCCTGCAGCCGACCGAGATCGAGATCGCTGAGGCCTTCTGCAAGCGCACCCTGCTCTTCCCGCGCGACCGCGTGCTGGCGGTCTGCCCCCGGCTCGGTGACCTCGACGCCCTGCCCTCGCTCGAGGGCAGCGCCTCGGCCCGCCTGCTCGTCCGCTTCATGAACGCCCTC
>DASXCN010000231.1:0-2455 GCA_036491155.1 Solirubrobacteraceae bacterium
TCGCCCCACTGCATGAGGGCCACGACCGCGGGCCACAGGTCAAGGCCCTTCTCGGTGAGGTGGTAGGCGTAGCGGTCGGGACGCTCCTGGTAGCGCCGCCGCTGCAGGATGTCGTTGGCCACCAGGCGCTCCAGCCGAGACTGGAGCACGTTGCGCGCGATCCCGAGGTCGGCCTGCATCTCGTCGAAGCGGTGCACGCCCAGCAGCGCCTCGCGGATGATGAGCATCGTCCAGCGCTCGCCCACGATCTCCAGGGCGGCTGCGATGCTGCACGTCTGCCCTGAGTAGGTGCGTTGCAGGGGCACGAGGCGGCAGCCTAGCCGACTGCGTTGCATGATGCAACTCAGATCGGTACAGTCCGGCGTGATGAGTGACAACGGCCACCGGACGCGCACCTTCACCTGGCAGGACCCCATGGCCGTCGCCCAGCTCGGGCGCGGGCACAGCGGCATGGAGGTCCTGCAGGCCGTGCTCGAGGGCACGGTGGGCGCGCCGCCGATCGCGGACCTGCTGGGCATGAGCCTCGTCGAGATCGGAGAGGGGCGCGCGGTGTTCGCCGTCGAGCCGGCCGAGTGGATGTACAACCCGATCGGCTCGGTGCACGGCGGCATCGCGGCCACGCTCCTCGATTCCTGTATGGGGTGCGCCATCCACACCACACTGCCGGCCGGCGTCGGATACGCCACCAGCGACCTGCAGATCCGCTACGCGCGGGGGATGACCGTCGACACCGGCCGCGTCATCGCCGAGGGCACCGTCGTACACGCAGGCCGTCGGCTGGCCACCGCCGAAGGGCGGCTCACGGCGGAGGAGACGGGCAAGCTCATCGCCCACGCCACCACCGCCTGCATCCTCATCAGCTGACCGGCTGCCCCGCCCGCGCGGTGGGGTGCAGGAACGGGACCGTTGCCGGGTCCCACCCGGCGCGCAGCACCTCGATCAGCGAGGGTGGTGTGACCGCGAGAGCGGTGCCCGTGGCCGGGCGTGGCCGGCGGGCGGCGACGTAACCGGCCGGAGTCCATTCCAGCAGTGCTGCGCCCAGCACCAGCCACGGTCGCCCGTCCTGAAGGACGAACGTGCCGTCGGGCAGGCTGTCCCAGGCCACCTCGTGGTGGCGCTGCCCGCGCGTCACCGGGTCCACGCGCTCGGCGTGCAGTTGGTCGTCCATCGCATCGGCGCCGACCTGGCCGGGGTGCAGCGTCCGCCAGATCGCGCTGAAGCGCCGGTAGTCCTCGTAGCGGCACTCGCCGCACGGCCGGTGGCCCGCGGCGAAGGCCGTCGCCTCGTCGACGAAGAAGAGCTCGGTGTAACGGCCGGGCGCCATCAGCGGACGCCGGCGGCGGCCCTTGAACTCCAGGCGGCAGGCGATCCAGCGGCGCACGCCCCAGCGGCGGCGGATCTCGCCGTGGGCGTCGACCAGCACCCCGCGGTTGGCATAGACCAGCCCGCGCGCGGGGTCCGCGATGACGTCGCCCAGGGGAGTGGCCCGGTTGCGCAGGGGCATGCCTTGACGCTAGCCGAGCCGCGCCTCCTCCAGATCCAGGTCGTGCTCCAGCGCGCGCGCCGTGGTGACGCCGACCCGCCCGTCACGCCGCAGCCCCACCAGCGCCTCGCGCTGAGCGGCGATGAGATCGCGCCGCAGCGCGCGTTCCGCGTCGGCGTTCTCGGCCGCCTCCTGGACGACCTCGTCCTCGTCGTCACCTGACTCCAGGCGCCGGCGCCGGGCCTGGTACTGGGCGCGCAGCCCGTCGACGACCTCGGGCGCGACGCCGGCGCCATCGGCGGTCTGCAGGCGAGCGAGCACCGCCTGGGTGAGGGCGAGCCGGCCCCGTCGGTCGGCCTCGGCGACGGCGGGATGCTCGGTGAGGCCCAGGCGTCTGACCAGGAGCGGCAGGGTCATCCCCTGTCCCACGAGGGTCACGATGATGGCGGCGAAGCCGATGTAGATGATGTCGTCGCGGCCGCGCAGAGGCCGCCCGTCATTGGTCGTCAGCGGCACCGCGAGCAGGAGGGCGAGCGTGATGGCGCCACGCATGCCGGCCCAGCCGATGATCAGGCGCTGGCGCCACCCGGCCTGGTCCGGGGCGTCCTCCTCGTCGGGCGGCGGGCTGCGGCGCATGAGCCGCGTGAGCCAGCCGGTCCCCTCCATCCAGGCCAGCCGGACCACGATCACCGTCACCACCACCGCGAGGCCCGTGAGCACCAGCCGTCCGACGGGGCCACGGGCCTGCTCGGTGAAGGTGTGGAAGGAGAGCCCGACGATGACGAAGAGCGCGGCGTTGATGAGGAAGACGAGCGTCTCCCAGAAGGCGTTGAACTGCAGCCGGCTGCGCGCCGAGAACGCGCTGCCGCCGCTGTGCCAGCCGAGGTAGAGGCCGGCGACCACGGCGGCCAGCACCCCCGAGGCGTGCACCGCCTCCGCCGGGAGGTAGGCGACGTAGGCGATGAGCATCGA
>DASXCN010000232.1:0-7694 GCA_036491155.1 Solirubrobacteraceae bacterium
CCGTGGTACATCGTCTCCCACTCGCGCTTGCCGGTGAGCTTGCCCATCGACGGGGTCGCGCGGCCGTTGTACTCGGGCCGGAAGGCGACGGCGTCGGTCCAATGGCAGGTCTCTGAGCAGTACGTGCGGACCTGGCCGTCGACCTCGTCGACCACCATGTCCTCACGGATCAGGCACGGGACCATGCAGCTCCAGCACCGATGCGGATACACGTAATCGGTGTCGGCGTCGAACGGGATCGGCGCGTGGCCGTTCTTCTTCGACAGCTCGCCGTAGCGCTCCCACCACTTGCCGTACTTGTCGTACCAGCCGGGGTACTTGTGCTCGAACCACTCGAAGTCGCGGTCGTCCATGCCGTCGATCCGCCAGTAGTTGAACGGCCAGCCGGTGGCGAAGAACTGGGCGACCTCGTGGATGTAGCCCTTGTTCCAGATCCGGTTCCAGGACTCCTCGATGAGGTCGTGCGGGATCACCAGGCCGTACTTCTCCAGCGGGAGCAGGTAGCTGCGGTAGTAGTCGTCATAGATCCACCGCCGCCACGCCTCGGCATAGCTCTCGCGGTCCTTGCGGCGATCCTTGGTGCCGTACTCGATGAAGGTCCCGATGGCGGCGTCGACGACCGCGTGGTTGTTCCACCAGGCGTAGCGCAGGTCGCGCTCCAGCAGCTCGCGGTTGCGCTCGTCGGCCAGCGCCATGAGGATGATCGAGTAGCCGTTTGAGATGTGGCGGCTCTCGTCAGACTGGACCGAGTGAAAGACGGTGGGCAGCAGGTAGTCGCCGTTGGCGGCGGCCTCGCCCGGCATGGCCACGAACAGCACGTTGGTGAACGCGGTCTCCGCGACGATCGTCAGGTAGATGTTGGCGGCGGTGATCGCGTCGCCGGTGATGAACCCCTCGCCGAACTGGCGGCCAATGGTGCCCGCGTAGCAGTTCTGGAACGCCTTCTCGGTGATGTCGAACCCGGCGGGATCGATGTAGTGGTTCATGTACAGCCGCTTGAGGTTCATCTGGATCGTCGAGTGGCGGACCTCGTCGATCATCTGGATGGCCAGTCCGTTGTGCACCTCGGGGTTGGGCACCGTGCCGATCGTCAACGGCATCGCCCGGGCGGCTGAGATCTCGGGGAACGGGATGATGGAGAGGAACAGTTTCTGCCATTCCATCCAGCGCTCCTGGACCTGACGGAACATGTTGCCGCGGATGGCCCCGTCCATCGCCCCGAAGACGCGGTTGTCCTTCTCCTCCTCCATCGGGAAGTAGGACCGCAGGACCTGCTTGAGCGGGTCCTTCTTGGGCGCCTTCTCGAAGGTGTAGTCCGTGGCGTACTTCTCGACAGGCGTGACGTACGTCGGCTCCCAGGAGAGCTCCTGAATCTTGTTATGAGCCTTCGTGATGCTCTGTCTACTCACGCTTCTCTCCTTCGCTGGTTTCCCTCGTCACCGCACGCAGCCGTTACCGCGCGACGGTCCTGTTTTCGAAGCTACGCGGCCGGAGTGGCCCCTGACAAGAAGTGCGCGGTTTTCGCATGTGCTTGCAAGTTCTTGGCGCCCAGGCGGTGCCGGCGCGTCTCGCCGACGTGCGCGGGCGGCTCGGTGGAGGCGACGCGACCGGCGGCGTGGCGGGCCACGTCAACGACGATCGGCGCCAACTCGTCGCGATCGGCGTCAAACACGTTGGCGGTCATCGAGGCGCCGAGCGCCGCGACGAAACGACCATGCGCGTCAAACACAGGCGCGGCGATGCAGCAGAAGTTCTCGTCGAACTCCTCGCGGTCCACGGCGTAGCCGGCCTCGCGGGCGCGCTGAAGCTCGTCGGCGAGCTGAGTGGGCGAGACGACGGTCCGGGGCGTGAAGGCGGTGAGCCCCCGCGCCACGTAGCGCGCCACGGCGCTGGGAGACAGCAGCGAGAGCACGACCTTGCCCATGGCCAGCGCGTGCGCACTGTCGCGTATCTCTGAGCCCAGGCCGGGCATGCGGGGCACCCCCTGGCGGCCGCAGAAGGCGACGATCTCGATCCGCCCGGCCTTGACCACGCCCAGGTAGGAGCGCTTGCGCGTGCGCAGGAACAGCTCGTCGACGCTGCCGGCCAGCCCGTCGTGCAGCGCGGGGCCGGCATGGGCGTGCTCGCCGACGGCGGCGGTGAGCTCCTCAAGCCCGCGGGCGCGGCGGTACACGCCCTTGCTCTCGTGGACGGCGAACCCCTCCTCGCACAGGCTGGTCAGGAGGTAGTAGGCGGTGGAGACGCTCTTGCCCAGCGTCTTGGCGACCTCGTCGGCGCGCACGCCCTCGGGGTGCTCCAGCAGGAGGGCAAAGACGCGCAGTACCGCCCGGGCGGTGCTGAGGCTGCGGCTGGCCGCAGCGACGGGCGCGTCCGTGAGGACGCGTGCGGAATCACCCGGCACGGATCCGGCTCCTCTCTCTCCTGGACCGGCGCCGCCGGTGTGGCGGTGGCAGCGCGGCTCTCGATCGACAGTAACCCACCCCTGGCCGGGTGGGCGTTACACCGGCGTTACACGCCGGCCGTGGGCGGGCTCTCGGCGGCAGCGTCGGCGTCGGCGCGCAGTTGCGCGATCCGCGAGGCGGCGAGGCTGCGTCGCGGATCGGCGAACGGGAGGTTGGCCAGCAAGCGCTGCCACGCGGGTAAGTCAGTCGTGCCAGATGCGGTCTGGAGCCACGCCCACAGGGCATCCTGGTCGCCGGCGCTCATCACCGACTGGCGCATCCAGCGCTCCAGCGCCTCGCGCTCATGGACGACGCCGGGGGCCCGCGAGCGCGGCAGCAGCGGACCCGGGTAGCGCGCCGCGGCGTCGCCGACGCGACCACGGTGCAGCAAGCCGCAGATCTCCGCGACGTCGGAGAGCACGCCGGCTCGCAGCCGGTAGTGCTCGGTCTCGATGACGTCGCCCAGCAGCTTGCGCAGCCGGCTGATCTCGACACGGATGCCCCCGCCGCGCGTGCTGTCGCCATACACGCCCTCGGCCAGTTCCTCGCTGGTCAGCCCGCCGGGGTTGGCGCACAACAGGGTGAGGATCTCGGCGTGGCGCGGCCGCAGCGGGATCTCGTGCCCCGAGAGCTTGGCCTGGCCGTCGCGGCCCAGCAGGGTGAGGCTGAGCTGCGCGGTCGTCTGGCCGCGCGGGGCCGGGGCGGGCGTTGCCCGCAGAAGAAAGGCGTCCTCGCAGCCGAGCGCCTCGGCCACCGCCATGCCCCCGCTGAGCTGCACCGGCCCGCCGCCGGGCGGGAGGGTGAGGCGACTGGCCGGCAGCCAGCCCGCGGGCTGGCTGGCGATCACACGGCCGCTGGGCGTGACGAGCGCGCGCGGCCCGGGCCCGGAGGCGAGACGGTCGCCGTAGCGGCGGAGGAGCCGGCCGTCGCGGTCCAGCATCTCGCAGCGCAGATGCGCTTCGACGGCCTGGGCGGTCGCGGTGGCGACGGCCATGCTGTGCGGGTGGACTGTGGCCATCGCGCCGGTGAGGTCGATGACGCCGATCACGTGGCCGGTGTCGGGGTCGTGCACCGGCGCCGCGGCGCACGTCCATGACTGCACGATCTCGTTGAAGTGCTCAGAGGCGAACACCTGGACGGCGTGCTCGGCCGCCAGCGCCGTGCCGATCGCGTTGGTGCCGGCGCCGCCCTCGCTCCACAGCGTTCCCTCAGCGAAGTTCATCGAGTCGGCGGCGCGCAGGCGGACGCTCGGATTGCCCTCCACCCAGAGGAGGATCCCGTTGGCGTCCGAGACGACGATCAGGTGGCGCGACTCGTCGGCCGAGGCGGCGAGGCAGGCACGGATGAGCGGCGCGGTCTCGGCCAGCGGATGGATCTCCCACCGCGCCGTCGTCTCGTCGACGTCGGCGACGATGGGCGCGATGCGCACGCCCGAGGGGTCCACGCCCGCGGCCGCCGACCGGCGCCAGGAGTCCTCGATGGGAACGCGCAGCGGAGGGCCGTCGCCGCGCTTTGACCGGTCCCAGCCTCCGCTGACGAATCGCTCCCAGGCCCGCCTGACCTCCCGCGCGCGTTGCGCCGGAGCGGTGGCCACGTCGATGGCCAACCACTGATTCGACATCTGAATCTGAGTCTACGCCACGAACCCAGAGGTCCCGGCGGCCTTCAGGCCGGGCGCGGCGCTAACCGGCGGACTCGACCCACTCCTCCTTGGGCGGGTCCTGGGGCGTCGGGAAGTCGCCGTCGACCAGCTCGATGCGGTAGCCGTCGGGGTCCTGGACGAAGCAGATCACCGGGAGGTCGTCTCGCTCACCGGGGTGGTAGGGCGGTTTCTCGGGCTGGATGTCGTTGTCGTTGAGGCGCTCGAGGAGCGCGTACAGGTCGTCGACCACCAGCGCCATGTGGTTGTAGCCGTCGCCGAGGTCATACGGCTCCTCGCGTCCGACGTTGACGGTGAGCTCCAGGATGTCGCCACCCCCGGGCAGGCCCAGGTAGATGTTGTAGGCCGAGCCGAAGTTGAGGCGGCCGCGGTGCTCGAACCCGAGGTGCGAGTAGAAGCGCAGTGATCTCTCGATGTCCTGGACGCGTATGCAGGTGTGGATGTATCGGGCGGTCATGCGACGCAGAATAACCCCAACGGCGTGACAGATTCGACTCTTCGCTACCGGTCGCTGGACCATGCCCTGGAGCGGGCGTTACTCCCTGATCCGGTGCTACGCGCCAGGTCGCTGTGCGGGGCGTGGGCGCGTGAGCGGCACGAGTCGCGCGGCGGGGTGACCGGCCGCCAGGAGCGCCTGCGCGCGCTGGTAGCCCGGATGTCGTCGGGGCCGATCGCCGAGGTGCCGGAGACGGCCAACGAGCAGCACTACGAATTGCCGCCGGCGATGCTGGCGCTGACCTGCTCGCGCGCGAGGCGAAGCGGTGGGTCGGGACGTGGCGGTTGTTCCTGCTGTCCACAGCGAGGACCTTGGGAGATAACCATCATGTCGTGACGGTTATCTCCCAAGGTCCCTGGAGGGCTGGCCGTACTCGCTCAGTCCTCCTCGCGCCGCGGCTTCTTGGGCGGCCACGGGAAGAACCCCGACGTGCGGCGGATGTAGTCCGCGTAGCCGGGGCGCCGCTCGCCGATGTCCTTCTCCAGCAGCCCCGCCCCGCTCACGCGGATGAGCAGGATGCTCATGACAACGGGACCGACGAAGGTCCACCACGTCGCGCCGGCGGTCAGCGCCACCAGCCACAGCCCCCACCACACGCAGAAGTCCCCGAAGTAGTTGGGGTGGCGGGTGTAGCGCCACAGCCCGCGATCCATGACCTGGCCACGGCTCTCCGGCCGGGCCTTGAACCGCCGCAGCTGCTCGTCGCCGATCGACTCGAAGGCAAGCCCCACGACCCACAGCGCCACCCCGGGGATGACCGTGGCGCTCAACGTCCCGCCGCGCCCCGCGGCCACCTGGACCGGCAGCGAGACCACCAGCACCAGCAGCCCCTGAAGGCCGAAGACCCACACGAGGCTCCAGGGCACGAACGCCGCGCCCTTACGCTCGCGGATGGCGGCGTAGCGCCGGTCCTCGGACGGATCGCGGAGCTTGCGGACCAGCAGGTAGGTTCCGAGGCGCAGCCCCCACACCGCGGTCATCGCGAACAGCAGCCAGCGCCGCCCCAGGCAGCCGCCGCCCGCCACCAGGGCCGCGGCGGCGACGAGCACGAAGGCGGGTCCCCACGCCGGGTCCACGATGGACACGTCGCGCAGGGGGATGCTCGCCAGCCACAGCGCCACCATCAGCGCGGCCACGGAGATGGCGGCGTAGCCCGTGACCGATCCGGGTGCGGCGAACACGGTGGCGAGCGCAATGGTCATGCCGTCACCTGTTAAGAATGGCGCGCGTGGACGACAACCCTCTCGACGACGAAGCCCTCGCCATCTCCCCGCTGGGCACCTTGCGAATCCTCGACTTCTCGCGGATCCTGGCCGGTCCCTTCGCGACAATGCTGCTGGCCGACCTCGGCGCCGACGTGATCAAGGTGGAGCGGCCCGGCACGGGCGACGAGACCCGCAGCTGGGGCCCGCCGTTCGACGAGCAGGGCCGGGCGACGTACTTCCAGTCGGTCAACCGCAACAAGCACAGCGTCGTGCTGGACCTCACCGACGAGCCCGACGTCGAGCGGGCCCGCTCATTCGCCGGTGCCGCCGACGTGATCGTGGAGAACTTCCGCCCCGACGTCATGGACAAGCTCGGGCTCGGCTATGAGACGCTCGCGGCCGAGAACCCCGGACTCATCTTCTGCTCGATCACCGGTTTCGGCGCCGGCGCGGGCGCTGAGCTGCCCGGCTATGACCTGCTGGTCCAGGCGCTCGGCGGGCTCATGAGCATCACCGGCTCGCCGGAGGGCGAGCCCCAGAAGGTGGGCGTCGCGCTGGTGGACATCCTGGCCGGGCTGTTTGCCTCGGTGGGGATCCTGGCCGCGCTGCGCCACCGCGACCGCACCGGCGAGGGCCAGCGCGTGGAGGTCAACCTGCTCTCCTCGCTGCTGGCGGGACTGGTCAACCAGGCGTCGGCGTACACCATCGCCGGCAGCGTCCCGGGCCGGATGGGGAACGCCCACCCCAGCATCTCGCCCTACGAGCTGTATGCCACCGGCGACGGCGATCTCGTGCTGGCCGTCGGCAACGAGCGCCAGTTCGCGGCGTTGTGTGAGGTGCTCGACGCGCCCGAGCTCGCCGCCGATCCGCGCTTTGGCTCAAACTCAGACCGCGTCACCAACCGCGCCGAGCTCAAGGCCGAGCTCATCGCGCGCCTGGCCGCCGCGCCGGCGGCGGAGTGGGCCGCGCGGCTCACCGCCGCCCGCGTGCCCGCCGGGGTGGTCAACGACCTGGCCGGGGCGTTCGCGCTGGCTCAGTCGCTCGGCCTGGAGCCCGTGGTCGACGTCCCGTCGCCCGACGGTCCGCCGGTGCCGCTCACGCGCAACCCGATCACGCTGTCACGCACGCCGCCGACGTACCGCAGCGCCCCGCCAGATCTCCCGCAGCGCTGAGGACGGCCGCCGCAGGAGCGGCCGCCCATCACCGTGCGGTCAGCTCTCGTCCCAGGCCTGCACGACGGTCTGCTCAGCGATCTGTCCATCAGACAGACGCAACACGGTCGCGCACAGCACATTGGTGCCGTCGGGGTAGCGGCAGGCCTCGCTGAACGCGGCCCCCGAGGCGTCCCCCACGCTGTGTTGCACGTGGTGGCTCATGTCGCGCCCGCAGATGTCCTGCAGCCATCCCGCGATCTCCTCGCGGCCGTGCAGTAGTTGAGGTGCGCCCGGCTGGTTGATCCGATCGGTGATCGTCACGGCTGCGTCGGGCGCGTACATCGAGAGCTGCGTCTCGACGTCCCGTCCTTCGGCCGCGGCGCAGAAGCGCGCCAGGTCGAAGGTGGCGCTGCTCACTTGAGTGCTCATGGTGGTCCCCCGGTTGGTCAGCGGCCCCCCGGTGGGGCCGGTGAGTTGAGCACGGGCAAACTTACCTACTAGTAGGTAGAGAGTCAAGGCGCGTTCGGTTAGGATTCGCCATGCGATGGCGACGACGACGCCCAAGACCGAGACGGGGACGCGGACGCGCATCCTCGACACCGCCGAGCGCCTCGTCCAGACGCGTGGGTTCAACGGCTTCAGCTACGCCGACGTGGCCACTGAATTGGGCGTCACCAAGGCGAGCCTGCACTATCACTTTCCGGGCAAGGCGGAGCTCGGCGAGGCGCTCATCGCCCG
>DASXCN010000233.1:0-9433 GCA_036491155.1 Solirubrobacteraceae bacterium
ACCTGGCTAGCGGTCATCAAGGGCTTGGAGCGCTTTGAAGGCCGCTCGTCCCTGAAGACGTGGATCTTTCGCATCCTGACCAACCGCGCCCAGTCTCGAGGCGCCCGAGAGCAGCGGACGACCCCGTTCTCGTCGCTGGCGGTGTCTGACGACGAGGACGGTCCGACGGTCGACCCGGGCCGTTTTCTGCCTCCCGGGCATGCCGCTGCCGGTTACTGGACCGTGACGCCGAGCCAGTTCTTCGAGCTTCCCGAGGAGCGTCTGCTGGCCGCCGAGATCTCGGAGTTCGTCGCGGCCGCGATCGAGCAGCTCCCGGAGCGCCAGCAGCAGGTGATCAAGCTGCGCGATGTGGAAGGCTGGGACGCCGAGGAGGTCTGCGGGTGCCTGGCGC
Organism: Solirubrobacteraceae bacterium; assembly: GCA_036491155.1. Lineage (GTDB taxonomy): Bacteria > Actinomycetota > Thermoleophilia > Solirubrobacterales > Solirubrobacteraceae > Palsa-465. The sequence continues at coordinate 392 of DASXCN010000233.1, forward strand.
TCTCGCAGGCTAACCAGCGCGTCTTGCTGCACCGTGCGCGGTCTGCCGTACGCGCGACCCTCGAGGAGTACTTTACGGAGGTGGTGAGTACGTGAGCTACGAGGACCTCCGGTGCGTTGACTTCGTCGAGCTGGCTACCGACTACCTCGAGGGTGTCCTGTCGGTCGACCAGCGTCTCATCGTGGAGCGGCACCTGGCGTTCTGCTCACCGTGTGTCGACTACCTCGACCAGATGCGGGCGGTGATCCGGGCTACGGGGACCCTGCGCGAAGAGGACGTTCCCGCCCCGGTCGCAGACTCGCTCATGGAGGCATTTCGCGCCCTCTCGCGCGGCTAGGAACCTCTGGGCGACGAGGCGGTCAGCCGCTCAAGTTGAGGTGCTCGCGCAGCCACTGCGCCTGCCGCGCGCGCTCCCGCAGGAACGCGGCGTCGTAGTCGGCGCCGGCGCGTCCGCCGCTTTCGCGTTCTCCGGCCAACATCGCGGTGAAATAGCCGGCGGGCGCAGCGCCGGCCCAGCTCAGGGTGTCCTCGACCTTGGTCACCAGCCCGACGCCGTGGGGATAGTCCTCAGCAAGCTCGCGCGCCCGCTGGTAGCACATCTCGGCGAACCTCCCCCGCATTGGCTCGTCCCACGCGTCCAACTTCCGCAGGAGGCGCGCTTGAGAGGCCACCAGAGCAGCCTCGTCCTCCAGGATATTGCCGGCGAGTTCGATCTCCCACAACTCCATCCCCAGCCAGTGAGGCAACTGCTCGGGAGTTGACGCGTGGATCCCGTTGACGCACAGTGCGATCGGTCCGGATGCCTGCACCCATTCCCCGGGCTGACCGGCGTCGGGGAGTGGCCATCGCCACCCGGTGAACTCGGATCGGCCGTTTCGGAGGACCTTGTAGGCATGCATCGCGATCTGGGGAGGGGGTGAGTTGGGCGCGGCGGGAGTCTACGCCCCCGCCGCGCCATTGAACCAGGCCGGCCCGCCCGCACGGTGTCGCGGGTCGGGCCTGGTCAGCCCCTGTGCGCGGGCTGCCGCACTACCAGCGTCAGCCAGGCAAACGCCCGGGACGAGGGTCGCTGGTTGTCGCGCACGCGGATCCGGACCCGATCTCGGCCGGCGTGCCGAGCACGGCCGATGATCAGTCCCGTCTGCGTGAGGTGCAGGCCCGCAGGCAAGGCACCGTGAAGGACGCTCCAGCGATACGGCGTGCGGCCCTCGCCTGCCCGCAGCCGCGCGCGGTAGCGGCGGTGCGCCACCGCCGCCGGGAGCTTGGCGGTGAGGATTGAGAGTGGCGGGGTGACCGCCAGTGCACTTGGACCGGAGAGACCCGTGGCGGCGCCGGCGATCGTGCCGACGGGCACAGCATCACCGGACGCTCCCGGACCGTAGACGTGGATGTCGCTGTCGTATTGGTTGGCGACGTAGATGCGCCCCTGGGTGTCGACGTCGATGCCGGTCGGGAAGCTCAGCTGGGTCGACGAGCCGCCGAGGGTGGCCTTCGGGAAGGTATTGCCGTTGGTGCCGGGCGCGTAGCTGGTCACGGTGTGGCCGTATTGGTTGGTGACCAGCAGGTCTCCGGCTGCGTCCTGCGCGAGCCCTCGGGGGGTGTTGAGCCCGGTGGCCGACCCCCCGATCGTGGCCAGCGGCTTGGCGTCGCCGCCTGCGCCGGGGGCGTATTGGGTCAGGCTGTTGGAGCCGCTGTCGGCCACCCACAGCCGCCCGGCGGCGTCGATCGCGAGTGCGTCGGGCCCGCTGATGCCGGTGTCCGGCCCCGCGATCGTGGCCACCGGGGTGGCGTCGCCGACCGCCCCGGGCGCGTAGACCGTGATCGCATTCGCCGGCTGGTTGGCGACGTACAGCCGGCCGGTTGCGTCGAGGGTGAGCGCCGACGGTCCCTGGAGGCCTGTCGCCGAGCCGGCCAGGCTCGTGAGAAAAGGCGCGGCGGGGCCGGGCGCGTATGACGTGATCGAGCTGTTGCCGCTGTTGGCGACGTACACCCGGCCGCTGGGCGCGATCGCGACCCCGGCGGGAGCGTTGAGGCCAAAGCCCGTACGTCCGAAGGCGGTGAGCGGCGCCAGGTTCCCCGAGCCGCCGACGGCATAGCTTGTCACCGTTCCGTTTCCGCCGTTGGCGACATACACGGCGGGTGTGACGGGCGGGTCGATGGCGAGCGAGATCGTCGCGGTCGCGGTCTGCGCCGTAGGTAGTGATTGGTCGGTTAGCTGGACGGTGAACGCGGTCGTGCCCGGGGCGCTCGGGGTGCCGGTGATCGCTCCGGTCGTCCCGTTCAGTTTCAGGCCGGCCGGCAATGATCCTGAGGTGATCGCCCAGGTATATGGTCCGTGGCCACCGGCGCCCGTCAGGGTTTGCGAGAACGCCGCCCCGGCCGTCCCATGCAGTTGCGACGAGGAGGTGAGCGTCGGCGGTGAGACGACGAGCAGTCCGGTCGGCGATGAGACGGTGCCATTGGCCACAGGCGTCGCGGACGGTTTGACATCGCCGTCGGCCGGGATACCGTATTGCGTCACCGAACCGGCGCCGAATATGTTGCTGACGAGCAGTTGCTCGTTCACTCCGGGGAGGAGCCCCAGACCGGACGGGCCGTTGAGCCCGGTGTCGGGCCCGTGAAGGGTTGTGATCGGGGCCGGATTTCCGGTCGCGCCTGCCGCGAACTCCTCGACGGTGTACCCGGACGAGCTGGCAGTGCCCGGCACGGTTTCGTTCACGAACAGGTTGCCCGCTGCGTCAAACGCGATCACCGACGACGAGCTGACTTGCGGACCGGCGACGGCCGCGATCGGCGACACGTTGCCGTTGGCGCCGGCCGGGTATTCCACGATGCCGGCCGCGTTGTCGACCCAGAGGTGGCCGGCGGGATCGAGAGCGATGCCGGTCGGCAGCTGCACGCCGGTGGCGGGACCCGCCAGGGTGGCGATCGGTGCGACATTCCCGTTGGCGCCGGCTGCGTACTCGGTGATCGAGTTGCGGTAGTGGTTGCTCGCGTAGACGTGGCCCGCGGCGTCCACGGCGATGCCGAACACGCCGCCGCCCAAGCCGGTCGCGGTTCCGGCGATCTTCCGCAGGGGTGCAACGTTGCCTGTCGCGGTCGGCGGGTACACCGTGATGCTCCCCGCGCTGTTCGCTACGTACAGGTTGCCGCTGCGGTCGCTGGCGATCTGCTCCGGGGAAGCAAGACCGGTGAGCGATCCGGTGATGCGCCGGACCGGGGTTGAGGGACCTCCGAGGGTGAAGGTCGAGATGGCTCCGTTGCCGGCGGTGTTCTCGGAAACCACGACGGACGTCTGTGCGTGGGCGGCGGCGGCTCCGACGCCGGCCGTCAGGGTCGATGCGACGATGACGGCGAGGGCCCGGAGCGTGTGTCGCGAGGGAAATGGGTGAGTGAACATGGCCCGTCCTGTCCCTGAAGTCGCCGCGGCGTTACAGAGAGATTCGCGCGTAACGGCCCGGGGACTCGGAGGACGAGAGCGCGCAGACGGGCGCCCGCCCGCCTTCCGCGACAGAGAGGTGGACCGATGAGCACGACGGTAATCAACGAAGACATCGCGAGCCTGATGGGCGAGCTCACTGCGCCGCTCGGGCAGGCCGACCCCTATCCCATCTACCGGCGCATGCACGACCTGGGGGCGGCGGTGGAGGCGCCCGACGGCACGGTCGTGGTCACCGGATATCGAGCCAGCTCCACGGTGATCCGCGACAACCGCCTGCGCAAATCGCCGGGGTCTGTCCTGACCGCGGCGGGCTACCCGGACTGGGAGCAGCGCCCGTCGCTACGCCTGCTCTTCGGGAGCATGCTCATGCTCAACCCGCCCCAGCACACGCGGCTGCGACGCCTCGTCTCGCGCTCATTCACCGCGCAGCGCGTCGCGGCAATGCGCGACTCGATCACGCAGATGGCCAGGGAGCTCTGCGGCCCCCTGTCGGGCGCGGTCGAGTTCGTCGACACGGTGGCCTTCCCATTCCCGGTCACGGTCATCGGAGAGCTCCTGGGCATCCCGGCCGCCGACCGCGCGATGTTCCAGCCGCTGGTCAGAGAGTGGACCTCAGTCCTGGAGATCCTCAACCCGCTGGCCGTTGACGCTGCCGACGCCGCCGCTGAGCAGATCCAGACCTACCTGCAGGAGCTCGTGCAAGAGCGCCGCGCGCGGCCCGCCGATGACCTCATCTCAGCGCTCGTCGCCGTCGAGGACGACGAGCATCAGCTGACCGACGAGGAACTCGTGACCATGGCGGCGCTCATCTTGGCCGCGGGGTTTGAGACGACGACCGGATTGCTGGCCAACGGATTCCTGACGCTGCTGCGAAGCCCGCGCCAGGCCGATCAGCTACGCCGCGAGCCGACGCTGGCCAAGCCGGCCGTCGAGGAGCTCCTGCGCTACGACGCGCCGGTGCAGATCCTCTACGGCCGTACCGCCACCGAGGACATGGTCGTCGGCGATATGCCGGTCCGCGCCGGACAGCGACTCATCAACCTGCTCGGCGCCGCCAATCGCGACCCGCGCCAGTTCTCCGAGCCGGATGACCTCCGCCTAGAGCGCGACGAAGGACCCGGCCTGTCGTTCGGCGGCGGCATCCACCACTGCCTCGGAGCTGCACTCGCACGCTTAGAGGCCCAGGTCATGCTGCCGATGCTCCTGGATCGCTTTCCCATGGCCTGCGTGGCCGGCGAGCCGGTGCGCCGCAGCGGTCTCATGCTGCGCGGCTACACCTCACTGCCCATCGCCCTGAACGGCTGACCTGCGCCATGGCCAATAACCAGCGGGAGCCGTGTAACGCTGTGCAGGCTCGTGTGACTGAGCGAGCATGACCGACACTAACTACAGACGACAGCAGGACAAGACCGCGATCGACAGGATCATGCAGGCCGCAGCGCGAACCCGATTTGGCGGCTGGCTCTTCGTGAACGTCTTTCCGGCAATCGACCGCCGGCTCATCCCGCTGTCGCGCGGCCGGTTGAAGGTCGCCATGGGCCAGCCCATCCTGCTGCTGCATACCCGTGGTGCGCGGTCTGGAGAACCGCGGACCACTCCATTGCTTTACACGCCGTGCGGTGACGCGTTCATCGTCGTCGCCTCCAAGGCGGGCGCTCAGCACCACCCTGCGTGGTACTACAACATGCTCCGTCATCCGGACGCGGCCTCGGTCGAGATCTCGGGAACACAGGTCCGAGTGACCGCACGTGTTGTCGTCGGCGACGAACGCGAGCGCCTGTGGGAGCGCGTCAACGACAACTACAACGGCTATGCCACCTATCAAGCACGCGCCGTCGGCCGTACCATCCCGGTCGTCGTACTCGAGCGGCCGCCGATCTTCCGGAGTTCCGGGCGCGTCTTGTGCACGCCCTGCAGGACTGGTTCGGCTTCCGCGGGGTAGCAGTCCTGTACGGCGACACGCTCGGCGCCGCGGTCAACAGCGACTGCGGCGTGCTCGACGGATACGCCGCCGGGTTCCTCAGCGAGTACGCGGCCGGGTGGATCGGAACCGACCCGTTCCGTGATGAGGGCTTCTTTCCACGGATCCTCAACGTGGGCGTGGTCCGGCTGAGCGACATCGCCGCCGGAACAGAGTTCATGGACGTGTTCCTGCGCCGTCATCAGATCACCGACAAGGCGCCATGGTCATCGACGGCGCCCCGGAAGGTGTCATCTACGTGGGGATGTCGGTACAGGAAACCTCACGCGTACCCGAGCGCGACTTGGCGGTATTGGGGGCGCTGCGCCGGCACCTCGCCCCGTTCGCCGTCCTGCTGCTCACCAGGCACCGCGAGCACCAGGCCGCGATGGCCGCATGGCGCCTGACGCCCCGCGAAAAGGAGGTGGCCGAGCTGGCCGCGAAGGGACTCACCAACCGGCAGATCGCGCGACGGCTGTTCATCACCGTCGACACGGTCAAGAAGCACCTCACCCGTGTCTTCGCGGAGACCGGTTGCACCAGCCGCGCCCAGCTCGCCGCCCGCTACACCACGACCCCCACCCATGCCGGCCTGGATCAGAATTGAGTGGCCAGCGCGACGCCCAAGCTCGAACTCACGACAATCCGACACGCCAGCCATCGCCGCGAAGCCGTCTGCCAGCGCGGCGGTGCGCGAGAACAGGTAGAGCTGGAACACCGCCACCAGCCGGCATTGACCCCGCCGCATTTGACTACCCTTTCGTCCCCGACAGGGAAGCCGAACTCGCCTGTTACGTCCGTGAGCAGACTCATCACTGTGGTCGAGTCGACCGCCGGTTCGCGCTTTCGTGTACGGCCCGCCTCCCTTCCGCGCAAACCGACACCGCCGACTCGTACCGGGAAGATGCTCGTCGGTGAAGGAAAGGAGGACCGACGCGCGCTACTCAATCCGGCCAAGAGGGGAGGTTGGTCCCGACAATTCGGCGCGCCCGAGAGTTCAGCTGATTCCTGAAGGCAGCAGCCGCGGCAGTGGGTGCCAGGCCGTCGGGGGCGTAGAAAGCGAACAGCGGAGCCTGGCGCGGCACAACCGCCTGCCCGCCCGCCAACCTCGCGTCGGGAGTCGGTGTTCGGCACGGATAGGCTCGCGCCGATCGATAGGCGCAAACTCGGGCTGACGCCCCGGGCGCCTCTCGCCGGGAAGGGACGTACGTCCTCCATCGCGCTCGAGCAGTGTGTGGATGATCGAGGTCTGAGGTCTAGGCGGGCACAGCGGCGTACTCAGCGTTCGGGAGCGCTCTCCGGAGCTCTTTGCGCGAGCTGATACCGAGCTTCGCGAACACCTTGCGCAGGTGGTACTCGACAGTGCGCGGGCTGATGTACAGCTGGGCGCCGATCTCCGGGTTAGTGCGTCCCTCCGCTGCGAGCCGGGCGACTTGCGCCTCCTGCGTGGTGAGCTCGTCGAGCCTCTCGGCCGTACGCTTGCGCACCGTCTCACCCGTGGCGAGGAGTTCACGGCGGGCCCGCTCGGCGAAGGCCTCGGCGCCGATCGCGCCGAGCATGTCGTGGGCGACGCGCAGCTGCTCGCGAGCCTGTACGCGGCGATGCTCACGGCGCAGCCACTCGCCGTAGACGAGGTGCGTGCGCGCTAGCTCGACGCGGACCCGGGTGCGCGCGAGCCGCTCGATAGCCTCGCGGTATAGGGCGTCCGCGACCTCGCCCTCGCTCATTAACGCGCGCGAGCGTGCCAGGTCGCCGAGCGCCCAATCCGTGCCCGCGGCGCGGGCGCGCTCCTCTAGGCGCGGTAGCGCAGCAGCGGCGAGTTCTGGCCGGCCGGAACGAGTCGCTGCCTCGACGAGCTCGACAAGCGACCAGCCGACAAGGCCCTGGGCGTGCTCTGTGCTGCGCTGGGCACCCAAGATCGCCGCCTCGTAGTGGCCCAGACCGTTGTACAGCACGCTACGGGCATAGCCTGCTGCAGGCGCTGCTCATCTCGCTGCACTCAGAGCTCGGCCAGCCCTGAGCGGCGGACCCGCTCCGGTACCGTTGCGCCATGTCGTTTCGGGGACCGTTGGCCGGCGCCCTCACCGCGGGCGCCGTCACAGCTCTGGTCGGCGCGTGCGGGTCCTCGGCGCCGTCGGGAGCCGCCACGGTCGCGCCCGCGGCGCGCGCCGCGCGGATCGGCCTGCAGCGGATCGGCGTGTTCACCCAGCCGACCTACCTCGCCGCCGCGCCCGGCGACGCCCATCGCCTCTTCGTCGTCCAGCGCACCGGCCAGGTGGTGGTGCTGGTCCGCGGCCGGCGCCAGGCGCGCCCCTTCCTGGACATCTCGCGCCAGGTCAACGCCGGCGGTACCGAGCAGGGGCTGCTGTCGGTGGCGTTCGCCCCCGACTACCAGAGCAGCGGCCGGTTCTACGTCGACTACACCGACGCCGCCAACAACATCCGGGTCGTCCAGTACCGGCGCGCGCGCGGCCAACCTGATCGGGCCGACCCGGCGAGCGGCCGCACGGTGCTCACGATCGATCACCACTCCGAGTCCAACCACAACGGCGGTCAGCTGGCGTTCGGCCCGGACGGCGACCTCTACGTCGGCGTTGGCGACGGCGGCAGCGAAGACGATCCGCACAACTTCGGTCAGAACACCGACGTCCTGGTGGGCAAGGTGCTGCGCATCGCGCCCCGTCCCGATGGCGGCTACACGATCCCCGACGGCAACCCGTTCGCCCACCAGGCGGGACGGCGCGCGGAGATCTGGGCCTACGGGCTGCGCAACCCCTGGCGCTTCTCCTTTGACCGGCGCACCGGGGACCTGATCATCGGCGACGTCGGCCAGGACACCGAGGAGGAGATCGACTTCGCCCGCCGCGGCCGGGGCGCCGGGGCCAACTACGGGTGGAGCATCTTCGAGGGCGATCGCCGCTTCAAGGCGGGCGCTGCTCCCGGAGCGGTCAAGCCCGCGCTGGTGGCCCATCACAGCGACGGGTACTGCGCGATCATCGGCGGCTACGTGGTGCGCGATCCCGCCCTCCCGGCGCTCGATGGCCGCTACCTGTTCGGCGACAACTGCAAGGCGCAGATCAATGCGGTGCGGCTCAGCGCCGGCCACGCGCGCGGCAACCGCGCCACGGGACTGTCGGTCAGCAACCTGTCGGCCTTCGGCCAGGACAATGCCGGCCACGTCTACGCGGTGTCGCTCTCCGGTCCCGTGTACCGGCTCGTCCAGCGGTGAGCGCTCAGGCCACGAACTCGGTGGCGACGATCCGGCGGTCGTGCACGCCCACCGCCTGCTCCGAGCACAGCCACACGATCGGCGGGCCCATGATCGCGGGGTCCAGCAGCTGCGCGTGGACGTCGGGCCCGGCGTCGTCGGGGATCATGCCTGTCGCGGTCGCCCCGCCCGGGAGGAGGATGTTGACAGTCACCGGGGTCTCGGCGAGGTCCGCCGCCATGACGCGCGCCAGCGCCTCGACGGCGGCTCCGGATGGCCCGTAGGGCGTAAAGCCGCGGCGGGTCATCGTCTGCTCGTTCATCGAGATGACCACGATCCGGCCTCCGCCGGCGGCGAGCATGCGCGGTGCCACCGCGCGCGCGACCAGGAACGTCCCGGTGACCTTGGTCTCGACGACGTCTCGGAAGCCGG
>DASXCN010000234.1:0-5512 GCA_036491155.1 Solirubrobacteraceae bacterium
GGACGTCATGGCGACGCCTCTGGGCACCTGAACGGCCACGACCAAACACGAGGCGGTGTGTGAATGTCTGTCAACGGGCGGGGCGCCACTGCGCCTGACCTCAACAATGCTGATGAGAACTCCCTCCGCGAGTTCTGGGACATATACGAGTCGCAGTTCGCGGAGATCGGTGCCGAGCTCGCCGATGACCCGGCCGCTCACCCTGAGCTCGCGAGCTTCGTCGGCGCCGGCGACGAAGCGAGCGTGGCCGAGAACCGCGAGCGCATCGCTCACGCCATCAACGATGGTGACTGGGACGCGTATCTGTCCGACATGGTTGACACCGGTGCACGGTATGCAGAGGCGGGTCTCAGCTTCTCCGCGTGGTTTGCCACCGGCCGAGCGCTCCGCTCCAAACTTGTCCCGCTGCTGATCGACGCCCTCGGCCACGAACCAGAACGGCTCGCCGATGCGCTGCGCGGCGTGTCGATCTTCATCGACCTGGTGATTCGGGCCGTCGCCGACAGCTTCATCGATGCCAAGCAGCGCATCATCCTCGAGCAGCAGGACGTGCTTCGCGGGCTGTCGACCCCCGTGCTGGAACTCCGCAGCGGCCTGCTGCTGGTGCCGCTGGTCGGCTTCATCGACTCAGAGCGCGCCCTCCTGCTCACCGGCAAGCTGTTGGAGGCGATCGCCGCCAAGCGTGCGAAGGCGGTCGTGCTCGACATCACCGGCGTGCCCGCTGTGGACTCGGCGGTCGCGAATCATCTGATGCAGACAGTCCAAGCGACTCAGTTGATGGGCGCACATACGCTGATCAGCGGACTGTCGCCCGAGAACGCGCAGACGCTTGTGCGGCTGGGCCTGGACCTGGGCCGTCTGAACACGGTCGGCACGTTGTCCGACGGCGTGGTCGCGGCCGGCGAGATCCTGCGGGCGGCGGAAGCACGGGCGGCCGAGTACGGCTCCGCCCTCACCCAGTCGTGAGCATCCCGATTCTCAAGCACGGGCGGACACTGATCGTCTCGCTGCAGTCCGAGCCCACCGATGCGGAGTTCGTCGAGCTCCAGCACGAGCTCGCCCAGCGCGTTACCACCACGCACGCCAACGGTGTGCTCATCGATGTGACCGCGCTCGAGGTGCTGGACTCCTTCGCCACGCGCACCCTGCGCGAGATCGGGCAGACGGTGACTCTCTGCGGGGCGCGGGCAGCGATCGTGGGTGTGCAACCGGAGGTCGCCTTCGCGATGGCGCAACTCGGGCTGTCGCTGGACGGGATGCTGACCGCATTGGACCTCGAGGAAGGGCTGGCGCTACTGCACGCGCAGCCGGGCGTCGGTGTGGTGACATGAGGTGAGCATCTCCTCGTGCATCGCCATCCGGGCCGATGTCGACATCATCACCGCACGTCAACGGGGGCGCGATCTGGGGGTGGAGCTGGGGTTCCCCAAGACCGACCTGGCCCTCATCGCCACGGCCATCTCAGAGCTCGCCCGCAACATCCTCACCTACGCCGGCGAGGGCGAGATCGAGATCGCGCTCGAGGACGTCGGCGGCCGACGCGGGCTGGTCATCGTTGCCCGCGACCAAGGGCCCGGCATTGCCGACCTCGCGCTCGCCCTACAGGACGGGTACTCGACGAGCCGCAGTCTCGGGATCGGGCTACCGGGGGTGCGCCGGCTCATGGACGAGTTCGACGTCGTCTCGGAGCCGGGATCCGGAACGGTCGTCAAGGCGACGAAATGGCAATGACCGAGACCAGCGTGCACGTGGGCGGACTGCTGATCGAGACCGCGGCCATGACCAAGGAGGGCGAGGAGGTCAGCGGCGACCTCGCCTGCATCGGCCATACCGCGGACGGCGTACTGGTCGGCGTCGTCGACGGACTCGGCCACGGCGTTGATGCCGGTGACGCGGCTGATCGGGCGAGCGAGGTGCTCGAGGATCCCGCGACGGGCCTGCGGGTGGGGGAGGCCCTGCAACGGTGTCACGGCGCCTTGCGCGGGACGCGCGGGGCCGTCATCGCCCTGGCCGCGTTCCCAGCTCACGCCTCGGAGATGGAGTGGCTCGCGGTCGGCAACATCGAGGGGGTGCTGGTGCGGGGTCGGCTGGGGCGGCCCGGGCGCGAGATGATCGTCCAGCGCCCCGGCATCGTCGGTCACCACATGCCCCCACTGCGCTCCTCGACGATCCCGGTGCGCGTCGGCGACACCCTCGTGTTCGCCACCGACGGGGTGCGCCGCGAGGTGGCCCAAGCCGTGTCGAGACGAGGCACGGCGCGACTCCGTGGCGGCGTGGCCGAGCTGCTGGAGGAGTTTGCCACCGGCACCGACGATGCGCTGCTGCTCACGGCGCGCTACGGGGTGCCGGCGTGATCGTCCGCGAGTCCGCCGCCAGCACGCGGCTCCAGGAGCGCTACCTCGACGCGCTGGAGACCTACGTGCTCAGCGCCGAGGAGAGCGCGCTGCTCGACGCCTACGAACTCGGTCGCCAGATCATGGACTCCGCCGGCGGCGTCCTGGATCTCAGCTCAGTGCACCAGGACGCGATGGAGGCGGTGATGCGACGGACGCGAGCGGGCCGCCCGCGGGAGCTCGCGGCACGGCGCTGCCACGAGTTCCTCGACGAGGCCCTCTCCCCGTTCGAGATGGCCCAGCGCGGCTTTCGCGAGGCCAACATGCGCCTGATGACGGTCAACACCCAGCTCGCCCATCAGTCCGCTCAGCTCGGCGCGGTCATCGCCAGCATCAACGACGGGCTGGTGGTGGCCGACTCCGATGGAGCGGTGACTGCCGCCAACGAACGCGCCGCCCAGCTTCTGGATGTGCGCCAGAACGTCCTGCTGAGCGGCGACGTGTCCAGCGTCGCCACGCTGCTGACCCGCCGTTGCCTGGGCGGGGAGGAGGACGTCGAGGATCTGCGCTGGCGCCTGCGCCGCCGCACCGCCGAACCGGCGACGGTGGAGCTGCGTCTCGGCGCGCCGGAGACCGACCTGCTGGTCGAGCTGTTCCCGGTGCGCGGCGAGAAGGAGCACGGGATAGGCGTGATGCTGCGCGATGTCACGCGTGAGCGCGAGCTGGTGCGCGCCAAGGACGAGCTCGTCTCGATCGTCAGCCACGAGCTGCGCGGGCCGCTGTCGAACATGATCGGTTTCGCGGATCTGCTCCTCATGCAACACCGAGGCAACGAGCGGGCGACTGAGGGCGCCACGATCATCGCCGACGAGGGCCGGCGGCTGGCCCTCATCATCGACGACTTCCTCGATCTCCAGCGCATCGAGCGCGGCGGGGTGCGCACGGATCGCCGGACCGTTGACCTTCCCGCGATCCTCGGTCGGCTCGCCACCGTGGTCCCCGACGACGAGGCCTGTCCCCTCGAGGTGCAGCCCGCGGGCCACGTCCCGGCCGTGTTCGCCGATCCCGAGCGGATCCTGCAGGTTCTCCTCAACCTGGTGGGCAACGCCCGCAAGTACTCGCCTGATGGTGGCGAGGTGCGCGTCAGCGCCGCGTCGTCGTCTGGGTCATCTCGGTCGGCGGGGTCGGCGGGATCGTCGGGGTCGGCGGGGTCCTCGGGGTCGTCAGGGGCGGCGGAGGCGGTTACCGTCACGGTGGCCGACGAGGGCCTGGGCATCGAGGCCGAGGCCATCCCGCGGCTGTTCGGCGAGTTCTACCGCGTGCAGACGCCAGACCGGCAGGGCATCTCCGGTACCGGCCTGGGCCTCTCGATCTGTCGCAACATCGTCCGTGCCCATCAGGGCGAGATCTGGGTCGAGTCCGACGGGCCCGGCCATGGCTCGCGCTTTCACTTCACCCTTCCCGTCGCCGCAGGCGTGGAGGCGTCGTGAGGCCGCCGCGCCGCCACCTGCATGAGGTGCCCGGGCCCGCGGCGGCACAGGCCCGCACCCGGCTGCTGGTCGCCGACGACGACCGGGGCGTGCGGATGCTGGTGCGCGCCCAGCTGGCGGGGACGGAGATCGAGGTGCTGGAGGCGGTCGACGGACACCACGCACTCCTACGGGTCGAGCACGAGATCCCCGACGCCGCGCTGCTGGACTGGCGCATGCCGCACGGCGGGCTGCCGCTGGCCCGCGCGCTCATCCAGGACTACGGACTGGCGGGCCGCGTCATCATGCTCTCCAGCATCGCCGACCCGCGCGACCGCCTGGAGGCGCGCCGCGCCGGGGTGGTGCGCTACCTGGTCAAGCCGCCCGAGCGCCACATGCTGCTGGCCGCGGTCCGCGCCGTGGCCGCCCACTCGCGCGTCGCCTGAGCCCCGGGCGGCGTCCCCGGCGCTCTCACCGGGCGTTACCATCGGTCGTCCCGCGGGCGAAGTGTTGTGGTTGCACAAAAGCCTTCCAAGCTTTTAGGGCGGGTTCGATTCCCGTCGCCCGCTCTGACGCCGGTATCATCGGCGCACGTCACGGGGAGTGGCGCAGTCTGGTAGCGCACCCGGCTGGGGGCCGGGCGGTCGCAGGTTCAAATCCTGTCTCCCCGACTCGGGAAAGCCCCGCAAATGCGGGGTTTTTTCGTTAAGTGGCGTCGACGAAGACTCTCCGGTTGGTACCGTTCTTGTACCGTTTGGTGGGTAACCGCCAGAGATCCCGCATCGGCAGCGGGATTCCGGCGATCACATCTGTGGAATCGCGGCGGCTATTGACACGAGACGCACCTACACAGCCCGGCGCAACCGCTGACCTCTCGCGATCCAACCCGACAGCCACGCCCTCAGGGTCCACCGCCGACCGCCTCGGCTTCCGACATCGTGGCCGGGGTCCATCAAACAGGCTGGCGCACGGTGCCAGCTCACCAGCTGGTCATCGAGGGATCGGGTCTCCGCGGTACTCGCCCTCAAAGAGGGTGTGCATTTCGTTTCGTAGGCCCGTCGGGAGCTCCCACGGGTCTTGCTGGCCCCGCGGCGGATCGGCTGGTCCCCCGTCGCCGAAGAGTGCGAGACCGCGCCGGCGCTTCGGGTCTTCCCGGAGTCGGTACAGGATGCCGTGAAATTGGCCCTCGTGGGCGGCACGGGCCCATGGCCGCGCCTCAGACCTCGGCAGCGCGGCGATGTCAGCGGGGGCTCCGAACCTCGCCACGGAACTGGACGTGAAGTCTGCGACGGCCAGCCCGTGGTAGGCGTCGAGAGGCAACGCCGACAGTCGACGCGCGTTGTAGGCCGCTTGCGATTCCGCCGCGGCCACATCGGCCTCCCGCACCGCCTCGGGTGCCGTTCCCGGGATGTACTCCCCGACGTAGAGCGTGCCATGCGGCTTAGGCAGGTCAAACCGTCCGATGCTTTCGGGGTCGCGCTCCGAGTCGTCGCTGGCGTAAAACCAGGGGCCGTAGTCCTTGCTGTGGACCCGCCACCAGCGCCCCCAGCCTGCGCTGACGATCGTGAGCGGGAACTCGGTCAACACCAGCGGACCATCGGGCTCCGGCATCCGGTCGGATGCTACGTCAGATGCGGATGTGAGACGAGTAGCTTGAACAACCTCGCCGGCTCAAGCCAGCCATCGGACCGATCCGCGGAGGGCGCGAAC
>DASXCN010000235.1:0-7097 GCA_036491155.1 Solirubrobacteraceae bacterium
GTGCTGCTCATCTCCGGGGTGCTCGAGCACGGCGCCTACGGTCGCGATCCCACGCGCGGCGCGATCTTCGGACTCGGGGCCGGCGTCGCCTACGTCGGGTTCCTGCTCATGCTCCGCCGCGGCGGGGCCGACCTGCGACGGCCGGCGGGCCCCCTGTGCGACGCGACCGTGGTGGCCGCGGTGCTCTGCGTGGCCGCCGGGCTGGTGATCGGCGATGCGCGGCTCATCCCCACCTGGCCCGGCGCGGGGTGGCTAATCACCCTCGCGATCAGCTCGCAGGTCCTCGGCTGGCTGATCATCGGTGCGACGCTCCCGCGGCTGCCCGCGGCGATGACCTCGCTGCTGCTCACCGTGCAGCCGATCGGCACGCTGGCCCTGGCCGCGCTCATCTTCGGGGAGGACCCGAGCGGGCTCCAGCTCGCGGGCGTCCTGCTCGTGGTCGTCGGTTTGCTGGTGGCCACCGCCTCGCGCCAGCGCTTCAGCCTCATGCCATCGCGTGCTCGTACACCGCCGCCAGTGCCGGTGCAACGCGCTCAGGAGCCGTGACCGCCCGCACCCGCGCAAGCGCCGTGGTGGCGCTCCCGGTGACGTCCTCAGCGCTCAGCCGCTGCATCACCTGCGCCAGCGCCTGAGCGTCGCCGGGGGGCGCCAGCCAGGAATCGGGCACGAGCTCGGGCAGGGCGCCGATGCGGGAGGCGGCCACGGGGAGCCCCGCCGCCATCGCCTCGGCCGCGGCCAGCCCGAACGTCTCCGCCGACAACGATGGCACGAGGGCGAGGCGTGCGCTGGCGCGCAGCCGCGCTAGCTCCTCAGGTGCCACGCGCCCCACGAACTGCACCCGCCCGTCCGCGCCGGCGGCGAGGCGCTCGCGCTCGGGCCCTTCGCCGGCGACGACGAGGGGCACCCCGGCCAGGCGGCAGGCCTCGACCGCCACCGCGACGCCCTTCTCGGGCGCCAGCCGTGAGGCGACGAGCGCGTGGTCGCCGCGGGGCGTTGGCGGCGCGGCCGCGAACGCGCGGATGACGTGCGGCACCACGAAGGTGGCGCCCAGCGGCGCCCCCAACGCCCGCAGCCGCGCCTCGGCAAAACGGCTGGGGACGACGAAGGCGTCGGCCTGTGCCGCCAGCCTGCGCTGCCAGGTCATGAGCGCGACGCCGTAGGCGGCCGCTTCGGCGCGCGACCCACGGCAGTTGAGCGCGATGCCGGGCAGGGTGTTGCGGCCATGACAGCGCACGCACTCGTGGCCGTCGCGGAAGCACACCCCGATCGCGCACACCAGCCGGTATTGGTGCAGGTGCAGCACGACGCGGGCACCTGCCTCGCGGGCCGCGGCGAGCGCGCGCCAGCCGAGAGTGGGGTGGAGGTTGTGGGCGTGCACGATGCGCGCACCGGTGCGGCGCACGGCTCGTGCCACCTCGTCGGGGTGAAGGCCTCCGCGTATCAGCCCCGCGGCCGCGCTCGCCCGTTCGACGCCGGCCGAGTCGCGCTCCAAGAGCTCGACGTCCTCGCCCAGGTGGCTGCGCACCAGCCACATCAGATCGTGCATCGCCTGCTCCTCGCCGCCGGCGGTTCGATAGCGGTGGTGCAGGAAGAGGATCACGTTTCTCGCTCGGCTCGCCCCCCAAAATGTGAGCGTTCGGGACGCAAACCTAGGCCAGCGGACACGGATTCACACGAAATGTCCGCTTGCTGACTAAGATAGGCGCTCGCACTGACTTCGCCGGGCCGACTCGTCACCGGCGCCACCGACGGAAGACGTGAAAACCCTGCCTGTGCCGTAAGGCGGAAGGGATCCGCAAGGGCTTTGCGGTGCTCAAACGCATGATGCAGATAACCGAGATCGATGATCCGCGGCTGGTCAAGGGACTAGCCCATCCGCTGCGGATCCACATCCTCCGGGTGCTGGAGACGCGCGTCGCCAGCCCCTCGGAGATCGCCGAGGAGATTGGAGCTCCGCTCGGCAACGTCAGCTACCACGTGCGCTTCCTCGCGCGGGTCGGGCTCATCGAGCTCACCAGCACCAAGCCGCGCCGTGGCGCGGTGGAGCACTACTACCGCGCGGTCGGTCGCGTCAGCGTCACCGACCAGGCGTGGGCGCAGGTGCCGGAGGTCGTCAAGAACGGCATGATCAGCGCCACGCTCGATCAGGCCGGTCGCGTCATCGGGGCGGCGGCGTCGAGCGGCGGCTTTGACCGCAGCGACGCGGTCGTCGCCCGGCGCGAGATGCTGCTGGACCAGAAGGGCTTCGCCGAGCTCGCCGCAGAGCTCAACGGCCTGCTCGAGCGCATCGCTGAGATCGAGAAGGGGAGCGCCGAGCGTCTGGAGACGGCGTCCGATCACTCCGATGCCGAGCTCGACGCCGGGCTGGTGATGATGCTCTTCGAGAGCGGCGAGGCCCAGCTGCCCGTGCGCAGCGACGGCCGGTCGCGCTCGCGCAGCGCGGCCAAGCGCTAGCGCCGCCGGTCCAGGGCGGTCGCCGCCCCGGGTCCCCGTCCAGCCGGACTCAATTTCAGAGCGTCGTCGGCCGATGACACGGCCAGCGGGGCGCGCGGGCGTGCCTCCACGCCCGCACTCATCGCCACCGTGCCGACGACCTCATCGTGACCCGCCTCATCGCCATCTCACGCGCGCTGGCCTGCGCCGCAGTCCTGTCTGTCGCCGCGGGCGCTATCGGTGCGGGGGCGCCCGCCGCGCAGGCGGCGATCACCGGGGGAGCCCCTTCCATCGAGGCCCGGGGCACCGTGGTCGCGCTGGACTGGTCCTCCTTCACGCTCCGGGTCGGCGGGCGGCGCATGTCCGTGGCTCGCGCCCTGGCCGCCGCCGCCAACGCCGTGACCCAGGGCGACTACCCCTATGTGTACGGCGGCGGGCACGCGGAGGCCGGAGCGGCCAGCATCGGCATCAAGGGTCCGGGCTACAACGGCCGGAGGCTAGGCTTTGACTGCTCGGGCGCGGTGGGCGCGGTCCTCGCCGGCGCCGGCCTGCTGGCGCCCGGTATGCCGGTGCCCAACGACGCGGGCGTCATCGCCCAGCTGCGCCAGGCGAAGCTGATCGCCCCCGGGGTCGGTCACGGCGCCGGGGCCGTGACCTTCTGGGACAAGCCCGGCGTCCACATCTTCATGAGCATCAACGGGCGCGACTTCGGCACCTCCGACGGCGGGGCGGGCAATCCCGCCCAGCCCCACGGCGGGGCCGGCTGGCTCAACGACGGCGCCCCCGACGCCGCCAACCGCGCCTTCAAGCCCTACCACCTAGTGGCCGCCGAGCTGAGCGCCGCGACCGTCTACGGGCCGACGCTGACCTTCCAGACCGGTGGCGCGGATGACCTGCTCGACGGCATCGTCCTCGGCGACCCCCTACACGTGAGCTACACGCGGGATCGCAAGGGTGTGCTGACCGCGGGCGCGGTCGCCTTCACCGACGCCCGTACCGTGACCGCCACCGTCACTTCGGTCGCCGCGGATCGCTCGTCGGTGGTGGTGCAGACCACCGGCGGCCAGTCGCTGACGCTGAGCGCCGCGAGTCCGCACCTGCTCGACTGGATCGACGTGGGCGAGGACGTGTCGGTCACCTACACGCCCGGTGCCGGCGGACCGCCGGTGGCCCGCGCCATCCAAAGCGTCCAATAACGGCTCGACTCGGCTCGACTCGGCTCGACTCGGCTCGGCTCGGCTCGCTCGTCGGGCTCCATCGAGGCCCCGGCGAACCGCGTTCAGTTCGCCAGATCGGTCCACGGCGGCTACCGCGAGGCGGGGTTTGCCTCCCGGTTGATGTCGAATTCGTATTCAAGTGAGGCCAGAACGTGTGCATTAGCGCTCAGTCGCACCTCACCAATAAACAATGTATCGGCGGATTGGGTAGCTCAGAGCACGTTGATCAAATCTAGGCCCGCCTCGGCGAGAGCGCGAGCCGGAAGGGACGAGACAGATGCTCGAGTCGCCCCGACCCTGCGGGGCCAAGCGGTCCCGCGAGGAGCCGACGGTCGCGATGCAGCGCATCATCGATCAGGCGATTGACCTCGTCCCGACGGCTGGTGCCCTCACCACCCAGGACGAGGCAGCGCTGGCGCGGTTGACCAGCTTCGTCAGCACCGTTGCCGGCGCGATGTGGGATCTCTCGAGCGCCGGACGGGACGCGCTGGGCGCGGACCTGATGCGCGCCGCCGGGCAGAGGTCGCCGGGCGCTATGAGCGACCGCGTCAACTGGTTCATCGCCAACGCGTTCCGGGTTGCCCAGGCCTCGGCTGACGTGGCCGGTCCGGCCGGCTCGCCTGCCGGCGTCGCCCGCCCCGCGGGCGCTGGCCGCGCCATCGGTCCTGAGACCACCATGGCCGCCGACGTGGCCGTGGCGCAGAGCGTCGCGGCCATCTTGTCTGAGGCGCGGTTCGCGGTGCGCTGCCAGCCCATCGTCGCGCTCGACACCGGCGCCGTGGTCGGGGCGGAGGCGCTCACCCGGTTCCCCAACACGCATCGTCCTGCCGACGCGTGGTTTGACGATGCCGAGCGCGTCGGGCTGGGCACGCAACTGCAGCTCGCCGTCATCGAGCGGGCGGTCGCGCTGGTCGGGCTGCTCCCCGCTGGGGCGTTTCTCACCTTCAACGTCGGCCCCGACGTCCTGGCCGGCCCGGACCTGCTGGACCTGCTGGACCTGGTGGACCCCGAACGAGTGATCATTGAACTCACCGAGCACGTGCGCATCGACGACTACGACCTGCTGCTGGACAGCCTGAGCCGCGTGCGCGAACGGGGCGCCCGACTGGCGGTCGATGACACGGGCGCCGGCTTTGCCAGCCTGGGCCACATCCTGCACCTGCGTCCGGAGCTGATCAAGCTCGACTGTCAGTTCACGCGAGGCATCGACACCGATCCGGCCCGACGGTCGCTCGCCCACGCGCTGGTGTCGTTTGCCCACGACATCGGGGCGGAGGTGGTGTCCGAGGGGATCGAGACCGCGGCGGAGCTCGATACGGTGCGCGCGCTCGGCGTCCCCTACGGGCAGGGCTACTTCCTCAGCCGGCCGACCCGTCCGCAGCTGATCCCCGAGTCCTACGCGCACGTAGCCGCGCGTGCGGCGATGAGCTCATGCTGAACGCGGACACCGGGACCTCGTCGCTGCTCGCCATGGATCCCGAGGATGCGGGGCCCCGAGTGAGCACCCGCGGCATCGGCCGCGTGATGGCACACGTGCAGGAGCTGCCGGCGTTCGCGCCCGCCTGTGATCACGCGCTGTCCGCGCTGGACGCCGGCAATGCGGGGTTCACGGATCTGGTCGCGGCGATCGAGTGCGACACCGGCCTGACCGTCGCCGTGCTGCGGCGGGCTCAGCGCCTGCACCTGCGTCGCTCGATCGCCAATATCCCCGAGGCGGTGTCCAAGCTGGACCCCGGTGACCTCCGCGCGGCCATCGAGGAGGTCCCACGCGCGTCATTCCCCTGGCGGACCACGCAGGAGGCGCTGACCCAGGACCTGCGGGTGCACGGCCAGGCCGTGGCCCTCGCCGCCGACCGGCTCGCCGGGGAGGTTGGCTTCGCTGAACGCGATGATCTGTTCTGCGCGGCTCTGCTGCACGACGTCGGCAAGCTGGTGTTCGCGCTGGCCATCGGGGACGCCAACTGGTGCGTGGATACGCGCCGCGCCACGCCTGAGCAGCGCATCCGCGAGGAACGGCGGCTCGCCACGGTCGACCACGCCTGTCTTGGCGCCGTGCTCGCGGAGCGGTGGGGTCTGCCCGAGCGCCTCTGTGAGGCGATCGGTGGCCACCACCGTTCGGACACCGAAGCGAGCCTCACCAGCCTCCTGCGACTGGCGGACATCGTCGCGCACTATGCAATGGGTGACACGGTCGACCGCCGCATCATGCTGCGCCTGGCGGCGATCCTCGGCGTGCGCGGTCCGGCGCTGCGCGAGGCGCTGTTTGACCTGCCTCAGGGCGGAAGCCAGCGCAAGCGCACGATGCCCTCGCCCCTGTCAGACCGCGAGACCGCGGCTCTGCGCCAGCTCGCGGCCGGCAAGGTCTACAAGGACATCGCCGAGGAGCTGGGCGTGGCCACCAGCACGGTCCGCACCCACCTGCACAGCGTCTACGCCAAGCTCGAGGTGGCCGATCGTGCGCAGGCGGTGCTGCGCGCGACTGAGATGGGCTGGATCTGAGCCGCCGCGCGGCGGCGGAATGAGACATCACTTGTCGTCCTGGGGCTCCACGGAGTGCCGAGGCGGTCGCGACTCCCGAAGCACCTGGTAGAGGACGTGGTCCCGCCACTCGCCGTCGATCCGCAGGTAGGCGGGCGCCAGGCCGAAGCGGACGAAACCGTTACGTTGAAGGACCGCCTGCGAGCGCACGTTGCTCGGGATCGTGCCGGCCTCGACCCGATGCAATCCCAGCTCGTCGAACGCGATGTCCAGCAGCGCGCTCACCGCCGCCGTGGCCAGCCCGCGTCCGTTGTGGCTCTCGCTGAGCCAGTAGCCGATGTGGCAGGACTCAAACGTCCCGTGCGTGATCTCGCTGAGGGTGACGCGCCCGACAACGGCACCGTCACACACGATGACGTGCGGCAGAACGGTGCCCCGCGCATGGGCGACCAGCGCGTCGGCGACCGCGCGCCGCTGTCCCTGCACCGTGTAGTGCCCGGGCTCGCGCCGCGGGCTCCACGGGGCCAGGAAGGCGCGATTGGCCTGCTGCAGCTCGGCGAGGACGGGTGCGTCGTCGGCGGTGATCAAGCGCGTCACAGGCAACGCGTGCATGATCGCAGCGCGCCCGCGTCGCGGCGAATGACTCAGAACCACGTGCGCCGTGTTTACAGCGGGCAAAATCGGGTGGTCTGGAAGCTGTCGGGTCGGGTGGGTCCTCGGACCTGAGCGGCAGTCGACGAGAGGAGGGACGATCGCCGACAGATTCGAGCCAGATGAGCGCACCGTATTGGCATCACGACGGGCGGTCCGGCTAGACCGTGCCGACACCCGCGCCTGGGTCCCCGATGCGCGGTCGCGGCCCACCTCACTCGAGCGCGTGATCTTGAGGTAGGAAGCGCGCAGCCGAAGCGGACAAAGCCGCTGCGCTCGCGCACCGCTCCCGACGATCGCGCCGTCACCCACGATCAC
>DASXCN010000236.1:0-8891 GCA_036491155.1 Solirubrobacteraceae bacterium
GACCCTGCGGTGGGGCCCGGTGAGGTTCGGATCGCCGTCAAGGCCGCGGGGATCAATTTCGCTGACACGCTCGCCCGAACGGGCCTGTACCCGGACGCGCCCAAGGTGCCGTGCGTGGTGGGCTACGAGGTCGCGGGCACCGTCGAGTCGGTGGGAGACGGCGTGCAGTCGGTCAAGCTTGGAGATCGGGTGCTGGCCGGTACGCGCTTCAACGGCCATGCGGAGTTGGTCACCGTGCCCGAGAACATGGTCTATGCGATGCCCGAGCGGCTTTCCTTTGAGGAGGGCGCCGCGTTTCCGGTCAACTACGCGACCGCGCAGGCGGGCCTCGTCGTCATGGCGGGACTGCGCGCGGGGGAGCGGGTCCTCATCCATGCCGCGGCCGGCGGGGTGGGGATATCCGCGACACAGATCGCCAAGCGGATCGGCGCTGAGGTGTTCGGCACCGCGTCGGCCTCCAAGCACGACGCGATCCGGACGCAGGGCGTCGACCATGCGATCGACTACCGCAGCCAGGACTTCGCCCAGGAGGTGCGCCGGCTCACCGGCGGCGAGGGCATTGATGTGGCCTTCGACGCCCTGGGCCCGTCGAGCTTCCGCAAGGACTACCAGTTACTGCGGCCCGGGGGGCGGCTGATCATGTACGGGGCCTCCGAGGTGCAGCCCGGCGAGAAACGAAGCGTTCCGGCGGCGCTGCGGACCTTGGCCAGGAGCCCATTCTCGTCGATGCCCTGGTGGAAGGGACTCGGCGTCATGAACGAGAACAAGGGAGTCTTCGGGCTCAACATGCTCTCCTGGTGGGACGCCGAGAAGAGCCTTCACCGGGTGATCGAGCCGTTGATCCCGGGCCTTCAGACCGGGGAGCTCAAGCCCGTCGTCGCCCAGGCTTTCCCATTCGAGCGCGCGCCCGACGCCCACCGCTTCATCGCCGAGCGGCGCAACATCGGCAAAGTCGTCCTCGTGCCCGAGTAGCTCACCGGTTTCACGCGCCAGCACACACTCGCGGCCATCGACCCGAAGCTGCGATCGAGAGGGGCTTTCCGGGGGGAGGGGCTGGTTGAATCCCAGCGCATGATCTCCAGCGCCCGTCGGCGATCCAACTCACTGCCCGGCCTACTCCCAGAAGCCGCCCCAGGCGAGGTGCTCCTCTGGACCGACGGCGCCTGCCGGCGCAATCCTGGTCCGGGCGGGTGGGCGGCGCTGCTCTGTTGGGAGGATGGGGTCGTCGAGGAGCGCAGCGGCGGTTTGGCTCTGACGACGAACAACGTCATGGAGATGACCGCCGCGCTGGAGGGCCTGCGCGCGCTGCCGTCCGGGTCGCGGGTATGCGTCGTCACCGACTCTCGCTACCTGCACGACGGCATGACCTCTTGGATGGCGGGCTGGAAGCGCAAGGACTGGAAGACGGCCTCGGGCAGTCCGGTCAAGAACAAGGAGATCTGGGTCCAGCTCGACACCGCAGCATCGGACCACGAGCAGGTTCGCTGGCATTGGGTCAAGGGACACATCGGCCACCCGCTCAACGAGCGAGCCGATGTGCTGGCGGTCGCCGCGACCAGGTCAGCTCATCGGTAGGGCATCGTCCGCGGTCAGGCGCGAACGCGGCGGAGCACTCGTCGCGCGGCACGTTCACCGGTCTC
This sequence comes from Solirubrobacteraceae bacterium, assembly GCA_036491155.1. Classification (GTDB taxonomy): domain Bacteria; phylum Actinomycetota; class Thermoleophilia; order Solirubrobacterales; family Solirubrobacteraceae; genus Palsa-465. The sequence goes on from DASXCN010000236.1 coordinate 1,641, forward strand.
GACAGCTCCGTCCAGGAAGCCGATGTTGTTGATCGACGTGTGCTCCCCGGCGAACAGGAAGCGCCCTTCGCCGGCGCCGGCCAGTTGGCCGTAGGTGTTGGCCTGGCCCACGCGGTAGTAGGAGTAGGCGCCCCGCACCCACCGATCCAGCGCCCAGTGGTCCTCGTACGCGCGGCCGGTGTACGCACGGCTGGTGCCAGGGAACACGTGGTCCAGTTCCTTCAGTGCCCAGCGGACGTCGCGCTCCGGGGCCGCGCCGTGCGCCTTTCCGGTGATGCCGGTGCGACCGACGCGCCCGCCGGGGAAGGCCAGGTACAGCGCCGGGCTGGCCTTGGGACCCAGCTGGACGACATCGTCCCACCCGCAGGCCAGCCGCTGCCATTCCCCATAGGTGGCGCCACTGTAACCCAGAGCAGGCCAGGTCTTGTGGCGGAGTTCGAGATGAATCTTGGCGTTGGTACCCATGCCCATCGTCCTGATGACATGACGCTTTCTCTTTGACAGGCCGGAGTGTGTGAGCTCGACGTCACGCAAGGTGCTGAACGGCAACGCCAGTACGACCAGATCGGCTGTCACCTCCGCGCTTGAACCCGACACATCGAAGATCAGCCGCACCGCACGGTCGGCCTGCTCTCGGATCGCCACCAGCACGTGGTCGTGGCGAACCGTGGCGGCCGGAAGCTGGTTAATCATCCGTGACACCAACTGGTCGTTGCCGCCGACGATGTGAAAGCGCTCGTCGTCACCTGGCAGCGGCTGCAGCGACGCGCGAGCGTTCCCGGTCAACAGGTAAATGAGATCCTGTGCGGACTGGTCACTCGGGTCGCCGCCGTTCTCAGTGACCGTGTTGGCCAGCATTAGCTTGCCAAAGCGGCTGCCCGAGCCGATGTCGGTGCTGTCCAGCCACTCCGGCACCGACATCCGATCCAGCCGCGTTGCGCCGGCCGGGGACTGCAGCTGCCTGGCGGCGGCTCGAAATGCCGGGAAGCCGACGTCGTGCCAGTCGGTGTTGGCCTCGGCATACGTGTAGAGGCGGCCATCGATGAAGAAGACCTCCTCTTCCTTCGGCAGGTCGCCCCCGTCGACGACCTCCTGCCTCAGGCCGAGCCGGGTGGCGAGCCCGCGCACCGCGGCCTGATTACTGTTCAAGAACGACCCACCGTGTTCAGTGATGAGCCCGCCGGAGAAGAAGTCCCGCAGCGTCCAACACCGCCCACCGGCCCGCGCCGGATGTGCCTCGTACACGGTCGAGGCCACCGGGCTGCCGGGACTCTGCGTCCACAGCATGTGCGCGCAGCGCAGCCCCGCGAGACCCGCTCCGACGATGGCAATCCGCGGTTTCGCCGACGCACGCGTGAGCCGCCGCGCCAGCGCCGCCGCAGGATTCCCGGCCAACACCGCACCACCCGCCAGGCCGCCGGCACCGACCAGCAGCTCACGCCTGGTCTGCCGGCCCCCTGCACCCACATCACGCCGACGGTCTCGCTGGGCCTCGAGCGCTCCCGCAACCTCCGCCACCGGCATCCCCGTACGCTCGGCCTGGTGGTGCACCGCGAACAACCGCCGCGCCAACGTCATCGGAGACGAGCGTGCCTCCCGGCCTCCTGGGGCGCTGGTCTGAACCATCTCGACAGGCTAGCCCGCGGCCTATTCGTCGCCGGGCTCGGTGGCGGAAGGGGGTGTCTGACCCGACGAGCCCCAGGGCTGAACCGGGTCGCTGGAAACGGTGGCGAGTCGGCGATGGAGGCGCTCACGAAGCTCGTCGGGCTCGTACTCATGCTGCGCACGACGTTGGCGAGCCACCACGACGCCGGTCGCGGCCACCCCGGCCAGACCAGCCAGCCCAACGAGCTTCCAGCGCATCCGCATCGGTTGCGTAGGGTAGTGGGGTGAGCGACTCTCTCGTGGCTCTTGAGGAAGCCGTCGCCATGGCGTCGACCGGCGACATCTGGCTGTTCCGTGGGAGAGCCGCCGCGGACTGGACGATTCGGGCGGCCACCAACAGTCCGGTCAACCACGTCGGCATGGTCGTTGCGCTCGACGACCTGCCACCGCTGCTCTGGCACGCCGAACTCGGGCGGTCGCTGCCCGACGTCTGGACGGGACAGCGGCACCGCGGCGTGCAGCTTCATCGCCTGACCGACGCCGTGACGACATGGAATGAGCGCTACCGGCAGCGGGCCTGGTTGCGCCAGCTCAGCGGCCCGATCGAGCGCTATCACGAGGACCGCCTCATGGAGACCATCGACCGCTTCGACGGCCGGCCCTTCCCGACCACGCTGGAGCTGTTCCGGGGGTGGCTCACCAGCCGGACGCGCCGTCCCGCGTCGCTGGAACGCGTCTTCTGCGCTCAACTCGTCGCCACGACCTATCAGGCCATGGGCCTGCTTCCCAGCACCCGGCCGGCAAGCTGGTATGACCCGGGGCGCTTCTGGAGCGGTGACCACCTCCCGCTCGTCGCGCCCTTCCAGCTTTCCGCCGAGATCGCCGTCGGCTAGCGGCACCGCTGACCGGCGTCGCGGCGACCGGTCCGGCCGGGTCAGTGCTCGTTCTTGATGTTGAAGTAGGAGCCGCGGATGGTTCCCGCCAGCTTCGACTTCTGTCGCGCGAACTTGAACTTCGAGGCGAGCTCCGCTGGGACTTCCATGCCCTCTGAGAGCTTGAAGCCGACGGCCCGCTTTCCGGCGTCGTCGACGGTGTACATGACGTTGATCGAGAGACCGCTCTCGTAGAAGACGTAGGCCATGCGGATGTCCTGCACCTGGAAGGCCGTGGCCTCCAAGGGGCGCGACTCGATGACGATGTCGCGTTCCTCCTTGAGGATCCGATGCACCCAGTCGATGGTCGGCTTGGCGTCGTCCGCAGGCTCCACGGTGAAGACGTGGTCGTACTTGTTCTTGAAGTAGCGGGCCTCATTTGCCCGCAGGCCGGCGAGTGCGGCCGCGACGGGCGATGACTCCAGACCGACGGTCGAGACAGTGCTGAAATCCACGGTGTAGGGCATGGTCCGCTCCTGCGCGCGTGAAGTTTGGGTGCTGGGGATCGAGCGCGCTTGGGGAAGGATAGGCCCGCTTTGGCATCGAGATAGGTAAGGACACCGAAGCAGTTTGTACAAGGAGGTCAATATGACTATGAAAATAATGCGCCGAGTGGGCGCGCTCACCCTTTTGGTCGTCGGCGGCGTTCACCTGCAGCAATATCTCGCGGGATACTCGGCCGTGCCGACGATCGGAGCCCTGTTCGTACTCAATGCGATCGGCGCAGCCGTCGTCGCCGTCGCTCTGTTGGCGCCGGTCGAGCGTCTGTTGGGCGACCGCCGTGCGGATCTGGCGACGGGCATGCTGTCGGCGCTCGGAGCGATGATCGCCGTCGGTGCACTCGTCGCGCTGTTCATCAGCGAGAGCCAGCCTCTGTTCGGATTCATGGAGGACGGCTACAGCACCCCGATCGTGATCGCGATCATCTCCGAGGCCCTCACCACGGTCCTGCTGGTGCCGGTGGCCGCGGCGAATCTGCGCCGAGCGGCGTCGGGCGATGGTCCGCCGCGCTTCTCGCGCGCCGTCAGTTCCCACTGACCGCTGGTGGCGACGGATCGGGCGGTTCGGTCTCGCCGAAGCGCCCGATCCGTCACCGCCCAACTGGCCAACGAGGGCGGGCAAGGTTCCGAGGATCGCCCGACCGCTCGACATCGGAGTAGGCTCCGGTTGCCGTGAGGCTTGGGTGTCGACGTTGGGCCGGTCCTCCGTCGCGGGGGTGGCGACGGGTAGGGATAGTTGTGGCCGTGGCGTTGGCGGCCTGCGGCGCCCGTGGGTCGTGGGCGGCGGCGAGCGCTTTCCCAACTCGTTCGCTGGCGCTTGGCCATCCGGCCCTGCGTGGTGAGGCGGTCGCCTCGGCGGGGGTCGTCCAGAGTCGTGTGCCCGATATGTCAAGGGTGGTTGCGGGTGAACTGCTGGTCACAATCCGGAAGCGGGCGCGGGCTGGGGTGCTGAGACGGATCCGTGCGCAACGCGGTGCGGAGGTGGTGGGGTCGCTGATGCGGATGCCGGTGGTGCTGGTCCGGGTCCCGCGGGGGCGCCGGGAGCGGATGGTCAGGTGGCTACGTGGCCTGCCCGGGGTGGTGTCGGTCGGGTCTGACGCGGTGGAGAGCCCGGTCGCGGTCGCCTGTCCGTCCGGCGCTGGTTGCGTGATTCCCAACGACCCGGGGTTTGGCTATCAGTGGTATCTGCTCAACGCCTCCGGGACGGTTGAGCCGCCGGGCGCGGAGATGCCGATCGACGGGGCCGATGTGGACGGACCGCAGGCGTGGTCGCGGACCCGGGGCAGCGCTGCTGTGCGAATCGCGGTCGTTGACACGGGTATCGACGCCGCCCATCCGGATCTCGCCGGCAAGGTGGTGGCCGCGGCCAACTTCACCGCCAGCGATACCACCCAGGACCTGTCGGGTCACGGCACGCACGTCGCCGGGATTGCGGCGGCGAGCTTCGATAACGGGATCGGAATCGCCGGCATGGCCCCCAACGCCCGGCTGATGGATGTGAAGGTCCTGGCGGTCGATCAGGATGGAAAGACCGCAGGGGACTGCGCCGATGTGGCCGACGGGATCGTGTGGGCGACCGATCACGGCGCCAACGTCGTGAACCTGAGCCTTGGAAGCAGCGGTCGCTGCTTGGCTCTCGAACTCGCGGTCCGTTATGCCGTCTCCCACGGGGCGCTCGTCGTGGCCGCAGCCGGCAACGAGGGCAGCACCAGCCGGTTTTACCCCGCGGCATTCTCCGACGTGCTGTCGGTCGCCGCGACAACCAACCGTGACCAGCTGGCGGGCTTCTCGAACCGTGGCGCGAGTTGGGTCGACGTGGCGGCGCCCGGTGACGGCATCGTCTCGACCGTGCCGACGTTTGACAACGGGACGGGCGCCGTCGGCTACGGGTACCTCAGCGGCACCTCAATGGCAGCGCCTGTCGTGTCCGGCATCGCTGCGCTCATCTGGGGCCAGATGCCCGCCCAGACCGCGCGTCAGGACGTCGAGTCGCGCATCATCGCCACGGCGCAACCGAGCACCGGTACCGGCATCGACTTCCGCTACGGACGGGTCGATGCCTGCGCGGCGGTGACCGCCGACCCCCTGCTGTGCGCCGCGCCCGCCGCACCCGCGCCGAGCCCGGCGCCACCCGCTCCAGCCCCGCCGCCGGTCGCACAACCCGCGCCGATTGCGACCGCGCCGAGGCTATACGCCGTACCCGGGACGTACACGGGGCCGCTTGCTCGTGGCGCCGGACAGCTGCGACTCCTGGTCGGCGACGGAGGCGATGCCCTGGTCCGACTGCAGGGCACGGTGAGGGTCCGCTGCGATAAGCGCGCGTTGCGCCGCGTGCGCATTGGTGCCCTGAGCACCACGGACTTCGGCCGAGTGAGGCACGGCGGAACGTTTCGCCTCCGGACCGGGAGGGTCACCAGCCTGCTGGGCCGTCCGCGGATCGAGTTCGCAGGGCGGTTCAACGTGCAGCGCAGGCACGCAAGCGGGACCCTGCGGGTCACCGGGCAGATCCGCGGCATCGGCCGCTGCGATAGCCGCGTGATCCGCTGGAACGCTCGTGCCGTCAGCAGCCGCGGTTGAGCGCGCTCGAGTTCGGCGCCAGGCAGCCGATCTGGACCTTCGGCTGCTTGGCCTGGCGGATCGCGAACACGAACGCCTTGCCATTGGTGTTGTGCTGCGTGACGGTGAGGGTGACCCGGCTCCCCGCGCTGAGCTGATGGCCGCGGAACAGGCGGGTGAGATCGACGTCACGGCTGCGAGCGTGGCACTGCTTGCCTTTGCATTTGGCGGGCTTGACGGCGGCCGCTGACTGGGACGTGGACGGGCAGCCGCGGCCGGTGCACACGAGCTTGAGCGTGGCCTTGGTGGGGACCGCCGCGATCTTCAAGGACAGGACGGTGGTCGCCGCTCCCTGCGAAGCCAGCGCGAAGTTCCAGGTCATCGACGGAATCGGGCTGAGGGAGTGGGCGCGCACCGTGTAGTTGCATTTGGTGCTCGTGCGGTTGCCGGCGTTGTCGGCACCGGTCAGGCTCACCGATCTGCGGCCGATCGGGGACGCCCGGACGGCGGCGGCGACGGTACCGGCTGCGGGTCCGGACACGGCGTCGGTGACCTTGGCGCGAACTGCACCGCCCTTTGAGCCGAGCAGGAACGCGGGGGCGCCGGTGCAGCTCACCGTCGGCGCGGTTGCGTCGATGCGGAAGGCGGCGCTCACCGGGGCGCCCGTGTTGCCCTGCGCATCCTGGGCGGCGGCATAGGCCGTGTGCGGGCCGTTGGCCGAGACGGTGGCGCCGGCGCCGCTCAGCGGGCACGCGGGTGCGATCGCATCGAACGTGGCCGGCGGCCCCGGTGGATCGGAGACGCAGCGCAGCGCCGCCACGGGGTAGACGTTGTCAGACGCGGCAGCGGTGACGTGAACCGCGCTCGTGTACCAGCCGGCGGCGCCGTTGGCCGCGCCCGGTGAGAGCGTGAATGCGATCGCGGGCGGGAACGCCCCGCCGTCGACCGCGATCCCGTTGGGCTCGTTGGCGCCGGTGATGAAGACTGGCGCGACGGCGGTGCCGTCGAGATTGGCCCGGCCGATCGCGTTGTCGGGGAAGCTGGTCCAGTACACGTGGGCTGCGTCGACGGCGACCGCGCTCGGCGAGTCCAGGCCGGTGATGAAGTTGTTGGTTGACGAGATGCCGCTGATCGCGGCGCGCCCGATCGACCCGTGCCCGAAGTCGGCCCAGTACACGTTGGTGGAGTCCAGCGCGACGCCGTTGGGAGCGTCCAGGCCGAGGACGAAGTTCTGGTTGACGCTGCCACCGACGATCTCGCCGCTGGGCGTAGCCAGGGCGGCGCGGCCGATCGTGCCGCCACCGTTGTTGGCCCAGTAGACGTTGGTGGAGTTGACGGCAACGCCTTCAGGAGCAATGCCGGTGGCGATGAAGCTCTGGTTGACGCCGGTTCCGTCCAGGTTGGCCCGGCCGATCGTGTTCGTGCCGGTGGCCTCGTTGGTCCAGTAGATATGTCCGGAGTCGACGGCGACTCCACTGGGCTGCAGCGCGGTGACGAAGCTCTGGTTGACGCCGGTTCCGTCGAGGTTGGCGCGGCCGATCGAGTTGGTGCCCTGGTTGGCCCAGTAGACGTGTCCGGAGTCGACGGCAACCCCCGCAGCCTGTGCCGCGGCCACAAAACCCGCATTGGCGCCACCGCCGTCCAACCCGGCCCGGCCC
>DASXCN010000237.1:0-1816 GCA_036491155.1 Solirubrobacteraceae bacterium
ACGTAGGCGCCGACATCGCCGTCCTCATCGCGGGCCCAGACGATCACCAGGTCGGCGAAGGAGGCGTTGCCGATCCAGCGTTTGTCGCCGTTGAGGATGTAGTCGTCCCCGTCGCGCCGCGCCTCGGTCTCCAGCGACACCGAGTCCGAGCCATGCTGCGGCTCGGTGAGGGCGAAGGCGCCGATCAGCTCAAGGCGGGCCATCGCGGGCAGCCATCGCGCCTTCTGCTCTTCGGAGCCCAGCAACGCGATGGTGCCCATCGCCAGCCCTGAGTGCACGCCGAAGAAGGTGTTCAGGCTCCCGTCGGCGCGGGCGAGCTCACGCGCTACGATCCCCGCGGCCAGTCGCGACATCCCCGGGCAGTCGTGGCCCTGGATCGTGGTACCGGCGACTCGGAGGGCGGCCAGCTTGGGGACGAGCTCGAAGGGGAACTCGGCCCGCTCCCAGTAGTCGTTGATGACGGGGAGGACCTCCTGCTCGCCGAAGGCGCGGACGCGGTCGCGGATGGCTCGCTCCTCATCGCTCAGTTGCTCGTCGAGTAGGTAGTAGTCGGAGGCGGCGCAGGCTCGGTCCTGCTCGGTGGGGGCGGTCATCAGCTGTGGTCCTACCCGCAGTAGGCTCCGTCACGCACCGCCGGAGTTGTCCTATACAGCGTTGGAAGGAACCACCATGGATGCCGTCAACCGCCAGGTCCGCCTGGCCGCGCGCCCGGTCGGGCTGCCCAAGGCCAGCGACTGGGACCACACCGAGGAGCCTATCGCCGACCCCGGCGAGGGCGAGGTGCTGGTCAAGATCAAGTACCTGTCGCTGGATCCGGCGATGCGCGGATGGATGAACGACGGGCGCTCCTATGTCCCGCCGGTGGGGATCGGCGAGGTGATGCGCGCAGGCGGGTGCGGCGAGGTCCTCGCTTCTGAGCATCCAGGCTTCGCGCCCGGCGACCACGTCACGGGCGTCACCGGGATCCAGGAGCACGCGGTGCTGAACGGCGACGGGCTGATCAAGGTCGATCCGGCGCTCGCGCCCCTGCCGGCCTATCTCGGAACGCTCGGCATGCCGGGGATGACCGCGTACTTCGGGCTGCTGGATATCGGCAAGCCCCAGGAGGGGCAGACCGTCGTGGTCTCCGCTGCCGCCGGCGCCGTGGGCAGCGTCGTCGGGCAGATCGCCAAGATCAGGGGCTGCCGCGCCGTAGGGATCGCCGGCGGCGAGGAGAAGTGCCGCCACATCGTCGAGGAGCTCGGCTTCGACGCCGCCATCGACTACAAGTCGGAGAACGTGCTCAAGGGGCTGCGGGAGCACTGCCCCAACGGGATCGACGTCTACTTCGACAACGTGGGCGGCGAGATCCTGGACGCCGCGCTCGCCTGCCTGGCGCGGGGCGCGCGGATACCGCTGTGCGGCGCGATCTCGCAGTACAACGCCACCGAGCCGATGCGCGGGCCGGCCAACTACATGTCGCTGCTCGTCAACCGGGGGACCATGACCGGGTTCCTCGTCTTCGACTTCGCCGCCCGCTATGCGGAGGCCGCCGAGGAGATGGCCGGGTGGATGCGGGAGGGCCGGCTGAAGTCCTTTGAGGACGTCGCCACCGGCGGCGTGGAGGAGTTCCCCGACACGCTTCTGCGCCTGTTCAGCGGCGACAATCTGGGCAAGCTCGTCCTCGAGGTGGATCCCGGCTGAGAACTCCCGCAACCCCCCGGGGTGTGACGGGTTAGCACCCAGGGGCCTGGAAATTTCCCGCGGCCCCTGCAAGTATCAAAAAAGAGGATCGCAACGACCGGGGGACAACAATGCCGGGGACCAGGCTGTTTGA
>DASXCN010000238.1:0-4398 GCA_036491155.1 Solirubrobacteraceae bacterium
GCCTTCGAGCGGCTGCATCCGGCCGACGGCTTCGCCTTCCACATCGCGTCGGACATCCCGCTCTCCGGCGGGCTGGGGTCAAGCGCGGCGGCGATCGTCGCGGGCCTGACCGCCGCCGACCATCTGTTCGAGCTCGACGCCGACGTGCGCGGCCTGGCCATCGAACTCGAGGGCCACCCCGACAACGTGTCGGCCGCGATCGAGGGCGGCTTCGTCATCTGCCAGGACGGGGGCGCCCACCGCTTCGAGCCGCCCATGGGCCTCGAGGCCGTCCTCGTCGTGCCCGACGCCCCGGTGCGCACCGAACAGGCGCGCGCCGCGCTGCCCGACACGGTGCCGATGCGCGACGCGGTCTTCAACGTCGCCGCCGCGTCCACGCTCACCCTGGGGCTGGCCACCGGCAGCTGGGACCTCATCGCCGCCGGCCTCGCCGACCGGCTGCACCAGCCCCACCGGGCCCACCTGTACCCGCGCTCAGCCGAGCTGGTACGCGACGCGACGGGCTACGGGGCGCTGGGCGCCACCGTCTCGGGCGCCGGGCCCACGGTGCTGGTCTGGTGCAGCTACGAGCAGACCGGCGCGGTCATCGACGGGCTCAGGAGCGCCGCCGACGGCTGGGCCGAGGTCATCCGCGCGCCGTTTGAGTCCCAGGGCGCCGACGTCCGCGCTCTGTAGCCCCGGCCCTACCCGCCGCCGGGACCGAACAGGCTGTTGACGCTTCCGCCGCCACCGGGGCCGCCGAAGCCAAAGCCGCCGTGGATCCGGCCCTGCCACACCGCCTTGGCGCCGAGGTCCCCGGTGTGAAAGACGAAGTACAGGCACAGCGCGGCCAGCACGGCCAGCGCCGCGCGCAGAGCGATCGTCGCCGCCGCGCTGTCGCGCAGGCGCGCCAATACCCCGTCGAGGACCGCGACGCCGCTCTCGGCGCGGTATACGGCCAGCGACACGATGAGCAGCGCGGTGAAGAGGATGGTGAAGATCCGCAGCAGGTCGGCGGCGTGCTCATGGCGGGCGATGAGGGCTGCCGGCCCGCCGACAGCCGCGCTGGGGACACCCAGGTCGTTTCGCAGCGCCTTGCCGGCGGCCATCGTGAGGTTCAGCGCTCCCAGCGCCACCACCGCCACGGCGGTCACCCAGACCCCGTGGCGCCCCCACCACGCCGGGCGCGCCGCCAGCGCCAGGGCCGCCACCCCGGCCACCGGGATGAGGATCACCGGCACATGTAGGAACAGCGGATGGGCGGGCAGGCCGCCGTAGATCGTGTTGATCTTGACGGGGATGAGGGCGAAGGTGAGCACGCCCAGGATCCCCAGCACGAGCACGGGGGAGAGGCGGGGACGTCCCGACGGCGCGGAGACGGACTCAGTGCTCACGGGCAGCAGTCTTCCCGCTCAGTGTGGGATGAACGTTAAGACGCGCGGGCTTCCGGCGCGGGCGCGGGGGCCAGCTCCCGGCGCAGCTTGCCCAGCGGCTTGCGCGCCTCGGCGTAGCCCAGCCGCGTGAGCAGCTCGTCGGCGACGTCGAGGTAGTCCACCGCCAGATCGGGGCGGTAGTCGAGGATCGACAGCGCCCGCTCGGCGGACTCGGCGTACGCGATCGAGGAGCGGATGGTGGTCTGGACCAGCTTGTCGCCGAAGTGCTGGCGCAGCGACTCAAACGCCTCGCGCGAGTGCCGGGTGCGCATGTCGGCGATGTTGAGCACCACCCCCAGCCACTCGAGGTCAGGGTTGAGGCTGTCGCGGGCCAGCTCGATGACCTCCAGCGCCTGCTCGACCCCCTGCATCGCGAAGTACTGCGCCTCGGCCGAGAGCAGCGCGTACTGGGAGGCCACGAGCGCGTTGACGGTGAGCAGCCCGAGTGCCGGCGGACAGTCGATGAGCACGACGTCGTAATCGCCGGCGACCTCGCGCAGCGCCTTCTTGAGCGTCAGCTCCCGGCCCATCTTGCCGCCGAGGGCCAGCTCAGACTCGGCCAGCCCCAGGTTGGCGGGGATGATGCCGCCGTGCACGGCCTGACGGGCCTTGGCGCGGCCCGAGAGCACGTCTCCGATGGTCGGCGAGGCGTCGGGGTCGACATCGAGGTAGTCCGAGAGGTTGCCCTGGGGATCGAGGTCGACCGCCAGGACCGAGAGGCCCACTCGGCGAAAGACGTCGGTCAGAGTCCGGACCGTGGTTGTCTTGCCGGTCCCTCCCTTCTGGGAGAGGACGGCGATGGTGACGGGCGGCATCCGGCCCGGACTATAGGTGAGTGGCCGTCAGCTGGCCTGGGCGCCCGTGCCGCTGTCCGAGGTGCGCCCGAAGCGCATCCCGGACACGACCGGAACGTCGATGAAATGCAGGTGATGGCGGCCGATCACGACCTCGTCGCCGTCGGCCAGGGTGCTCCACTCGACCCGCTCGCCGTTGACGAACACCCCGTTGAGGCTGCGGTCGTCGAGCACGCGCAGCCCGTCGGGCTGGCGCACGATGAGCGCGTGCCGGCGGCTGACGGTGGGATCGTCGAAGCGGATGTCGGCGGCGAGGCTGCGGCCGATGCGCGTCCACTCGCGCGTGAGCGCGTAGGCGACGACGTCATCGCCGGAGCGGTAGGTGATGTACTGGCCGGGGTCCTCGAGACCGGTGCGGATCTCCTCCAGCCACGCGTGGTCCTCGACCTCGGGAGCGACGTCGATGACCGCCTGCTGGGAGGTGGTGAACAGCGAGGCGCGGACGAACTCGGTCCCTCCGCAGTTGGGGCAGGTGGGCAGCTCGTCGGCGGCGTCAAGGGACACCGGGAAGTCGCAATCAGTGCACCGGAACGTGCCGGTTCCGGCGACACTGCCAGTCATCCAAGCTTTCATGGCCGTCTCCTCGCTACGGACTCCGGCAAACTCCGCGATTGGGGGTCTCAAGGCTGCGTGAAGCTCCACTCAGCTCAAGGCCATTCTAACCTGCCCGCCTAAGCACTCCTGAAACCGGTAATCAGCTTTTCGTCCATCAATCCGGCGGTATTTCGGGAAATCCAGCGTCGTCGTTGACGGCGAGCGCTCACATCTTTTCACCGGCAGGAACGGGGCGGCGCGGGCCGAACTGAACGCCATGCCCACGCTGCGCGACATGCTTGACCTGGAACTCAGGCTGCTGCGCCGCGGGCTCGACGAGCGCCTCGCCGGATCCGAGCGCTGCACGTGCTGTCACCGCACCCCGCTGGTCGGTGAGCGCGTGTACGTGTACGAGTCGGGCACCATCGCCTGCGAGTTGTGCCGCGGGCGCCAGCGCGAGGACCCGCTGGAGCGCCGCACCGTCCACGGGCCGGAGTTCGGCCACACGATGCGGATCACAGATCAGCGCACCGCCGCCTGACCGCGCCGGACCCTAAAATCCGGGCGCGTGGAGCCCTTCACCGTCTCGACGACGATCGCCCGGCCGCGTGAGCAGGTCTACGAGTACCTCGCGGACATCGCCAACCACGCCGAGTTCACCGACCACTACCTCGTCGACTGGCACCTGCTCCGCGTCGATCCCTACGGCCCCGGCGCCGGCGCCCGCTTCCGCATCAAGGCTCCCCTCCAGCGCTTCTCGTGGGCCGACGTCACCTTCGCCGAGATGCAGCCACCGTTCAGGATCGTCGAGCGTGGCCGCGGCGGCAAGTACAACCGGATCCGCATGGTCGGCACCTACACGCTCTCGTCCGGGCCCGGCGGCACCACCAAGGTGCAGTACACCTACGAGACCGAGCCCAACCAGATCTCCGACAAGCTGATGGAGAACTTCGGCGGACGCTCCTGGAGTCGCCGCAAGGCGGCCAAGGCGATGCGCCGGCTGCGTTCGATCCTCGAGGAGGGACGCGACCGCGGTCAGCGGGCATCGGTGGAGAGCGCCTGATGTTGTTTAGACTCCCGGCCGCCGTGACGCTGCGCCGCTCCCTCATCGCCCTGTGCGCGCTCCTGCTCGCCACCGGGGTCGCCGCGTGCGGCCACCAGTCTTCGCACCAGAGCTTCGCCAACGCCAACAACGACGGCGACTACATCTCGGCCGGCTACGTCACCTACCAGCTGCAGATCTCGCGCGAGCTCAACCAGTACGGCACCGAGGACTCGCAGTACCTGAAGGGCCTGCCCGCCGGGGTCTCGACGAACCTCGGGGCCGATCAGCTGTGGTACGGCGTCTTCCTGTGGGCCAAGAACCAGAGCGGCCACCCCGCCACCACCAGCCACAAGTTCGAGGTCGTCGACACGCAGGGCAACGTCTACCACCCGATCCCGCTCAACTCGCAGGTGAACCCGTTCGCCTGGACCCCGCAGACCCTGCCCAATCTGGCCACCTACCCGGGTCCCAACACGGTCGCCTCCGAGGGGCCGACCCAGGGCGGGCTGCTCTTGTTCAAGATGTCGACCGCCGTGTACTCCAACCGGCCGCT
>DASXCN010000239.1:0-6541 GCA_036491155.1 Solirubrobacteraceae bacterium
CGCCTCCGGGCACGTGCCTCGAGTTATGCACCGTATGCGGGCTTATCTTTCGCAGCGGGGCTGCGAGGCGGCTCAGGCGGCCGCGGCGGCCCGCAGGCCGGGGAGCGCGTCGGCGGCCACCGCGGGCAGTGCGGTGAACGGCACGCGCACCGCGCGACCGGTCAGCAAGGCGCTACAGCCGGCGGCGAGCTGGGCCTCGAGGGCCGGCGTGGCGGTGGTGGCCACCGCCATCAGGTCGGCGGCGTCTTCGGCGCCCAGGCCGGCGGCCTCGACGACCGGGCCGAGGCGAGTACCGGCGTCCTCGGGGCTCCACCCGGGCGCGTAGATGACCAGCGTGACGTCGTCGGCGCCGGTGAAGCTCTGCGCCCAGGCGGCAAGCAGCGAGGGGTCGGAGACCAGCTCGTCGGCGAAGGAGAGGACCGCATGCGAGCGAGCGCCGTCGAGGCGCTGGACCGGGGCCGGACGGGTGAGCGCGGACAGCGCGCCGGCGCTCTGGGCAAGCTCATCAGGTGTCGCCGCGGTCTCGGCGGCAAGCCGGTGCGGAGCCACGCCGCGCTCGGCCATCAGGCGCGCGTAGCACTCGAGTAGCTGCTCGGTGACGACCTCGGGAGCGAACTTCTGGCGCATGCGCTCCGCCGCGCGCGGCCCGCTGGCCATCCACGTGGGATCGGCGATCGCCTCCGCGGCCTGGCGGCCGAAGAGCTCGGGATCGGTGATCGGGAGCGTGAGCAGGCCGTTCTCGGGCTCGATCCACGACGCCGTGCCGACACGGTCAGAGGTGATGACCGGCACGCCGGAGGACAGCGCCTCGAAGATCGTCAGCGGCGAGTTGTCAAAGCGGGAGGCGAGGATGGCGACGTCTGAGTCGGCGAGGATCTCGCGCAGGGAGTTGACGTCGACGTGCGGGATGTAGGTGATGTCGTGCAGCCCCAGTTCGGCCTGCAGCGGCCGAAGCACGCGCTCGGTGTAGTCGCCGTTGTCGCGCCCGACCATGGTCAGCGAGACGTCGAGGCCGGCGGCGCGAGCGGCGGCGACGGTGCGCAACGCGAGCTCCGGGTTCTTGCGCGCCTCGAGGCGGCCGTAGAAGAGGACGCGGATGCGCCCGTCGGCCGAGGGACGGCGCTGGACCGGGAACTGGGTGGAGTCGAAGAGGTAGGGCATGAGCTCGACCGGGCGCATGCGGTCACCCAGGAACTTCGCGGTGGTATCCATGAGCAGCTGGCTGGGAGCGAGCAGGAGGTCGGCGCGCTCGAGCGCCGCCATCTCCAGGCTGTGCCAGGCGTGGTCGTGGGGATTGGCGACCCAGTCAGGCTCGATGTCCCAGACGACCTTCATGGTCGAGTGCAGCCACACGATGAGCGCCGTCTCCGGTCGCCGGGCCAGATGCAGCGCCTCGCCGCGGTAGTCGGGCGTCTCGACGATGTCGAAGCGCTCGGTGGCGTCGAGCTCGGCGAACTTGGCCGCCGCGACGTAGCTCCACACGGGGATCTCCAGGTAGCCCAGGCCGGGCGGGGTCGCCATGCCGGGCTCGGGGACCTCGTGCACGCTGACGCCGTCGTCATGGCGTACACCCGGAGAGCCGGAGTCTGAACGGGTGATGACGTGGACCTCGACACCGGAGGCGGCGAGCATGTGGGCCTGCATCTGCACCGCCCGCGGGATGCCACCTGGCACGTTGGGCGGATAGTCCTTGGTGATCAGGCAGATGCTGCGAATGGGAAGCTCGCTGCGCGCGGCCGCGGCGCGGCGGGGCGCGTGCGCGATGTAGGCCGGGATCGCTCCGAGCTGGGTGCCGGCAGCGAGGGCGGTGCGGTCGCCGTCCAGGACACCCTGCGCCCAGCGGCGCTGGCCGTCGCTGTAGAGCGAGGGGTGCTTTAGGACGATCTCGGCTTTGATCTGCTGGTCCTTCGCGACATGGCCCTGGTAGACGCCGCCGCTCTTGACGCGGTAGTACCACAGGGCACCGGGAGCCTTGACGCCGACCCAGCCGCGCTCGATGCAGCCGATCCAGAAGTCCCAATCCTCGTAGCCGATCTCGGTGTCGATTCCGCCGACCTGCTCCCACGCGTCGCGGCGGAACATCGCGGCAACGGTGAGGAAGTTGCAGTCAAGCTCGGCGCGGGTGTCCCATTCGCGGGGATCTGTCAGTGTGGTGTCAACACCGAAGCACTGCAGTGCGCCGTAGGCGATCGCGGCCTCGCGATGAGCGTCCAGGGTGGCGGCGCAGCGCTGTAGGTAGTCCACGGCGAGCATGTCGTCGGCGTCCAAGCAGACGATGTAGGGAGCCCGCGCGGCGGCGATGCCGACGTTGCGGCTGTGGCCGGGGGAGCCGGAATTGGGCTGGGAGATGAGGCGGATCGACGTTGTGGGATGCGCGTCGATGAGACCCTGGGCCACCGCGGACGAGTCATCGGTGCTGCCGTCGTCGACGATGATGACCTCAAACGCCCGGAGGGTCTGCGCGAGGACGGTCTCGACGGCCTCTGAGAGATGGTGGCCGTAGTTGAAGCAGGGGATGACGACGGAGACGCGCAAGTCGTCGCTCGAGGGAACGCTCACGTTTGAGTCATCGGCAGGCCCGCCCGGGGCCTTTAACCGCGCGATCCCGGGTCAGCTGAGACGCACACCCCGCTCGCGGGAGCTGATCGTGAGCAGCTCGCGCGCCGGGGTGCCGAGCACGTCGGCGGCGAGGCCGGCGAGCTCGTCGACGGGATCACGCTGCTGGCCACCGATGCTCGAGCGCTCCTTGAAGTGGACCGCCACCGGCTCGGGGACGTGCCGGATCGACGCCCCGGTGGCCTGCATGCGCCGCCACATGTTCCAGTCGCCGGGCTCGTCGAGCAGCCACGCGTAGGGGTCATAACGCATGTGGCGCAGGCGCGAGCTGTACATGACGGTGGCGTGCACCACCTCGCCGTAGCGCAGCGGCGGCGACCCGACCAGATGCCAGTCCCCGAGCGGGTACTCGGTCATCGCCTGCCCGAAGACGAAGTCACCGCCGTGCATGAGCTCCTCGATCAGCCGGTGGATGTGGCCGTAGGTGAAGCCGTCGTCGTGGTCCAGGGGGGCGATGACCTCGCCGCGGGCCTCGTCGAGCAGCCGGTTGACGGGATAGGTCCCGGCCACCTGCCAGAACGACTCCTTGCGCGACGGGTAGGTGGGGCGCGCGTCGAGCTCCAGGTAGCGCACGCGCGAATCTTCGATCGCCTCGACGGCCGCGCGGGCGTGGGGCTGGGGACCGTCGCTGCACACCAGCAGCTCGAGGTTCTGGTGCACGCCGGCCAGCACCGACGCGATCGCCCTCTCCACCAGCAGATCGGTCGAGCCGAAGGTGGGAATCCGCACCGTGACCAGCGAGTCGTAGGCGAGCGTGGGCCGCGGCGCCGCCTCGAAGACGGCGCGGTCGATGTCGCCCTGCAGAGCGTCGAGGGTCTGCTTGGCCCAGCGGGCGTGCTCAACGACCTGCTCCGGATCCTCGGTGAGGGTCGGGACCTCCAGACCCAGCCGCTGGATGAGCTCGAGCGGGCCGGTGACCGTCTCGGCCCCCGCCGGCGGCTCGACGCCGTCCTCCATCAACCCGATGGGGGCGTACTCCTGGCCGCCCGACAAGAAGCTGCAGACCGACTCGACGAGCGAGCGCAGCAGGGCGGCATCGATGTCGGCGCCGCGCGCGTCCAGGTACAGGGTCGCCTCGCGCCCCACGGGCACCCAGACGACGTAGGCGCTGAGCGTGGGCAACCAGTCCATCGGGTGGCTCCAGCGCTCGGGACGCAGGACGAGCTCGTCGCCTGATCGCGAGGGCAGCTGGACGGAGGGCGCCGGGGCGGCCGCGGGGGCGCGCAGGTCGACGGCGCCCGTGTCGTCGGGACCGGCGCCGTGGCCGCAGTTGGCGCACCGCACCCCGACGCTCTCGCGGGCCAGCGCCGCGCGTCCGCACGCCGGGCAGCGCGTGGCGCCCCACACCGACGTGCGCAGGTCCGCAGCGCTCACCAGGGCGGCGGCGGGCGCGTCACGCTCGATCACCCACCCCTTGCGGTAGGAGTCACCGAACGCGGCGCTGCGGAACAACTGCTCCCACTGCGGGCGGTTGCGCGCCCACTCGACGGCCGCGTGATCGGCCAAGCCCGGGACCACGTCGCCGAGCACCGTGAGCGCCGACAGCAGCCCGTTGGGCATCGTCAGCGGACGCGCGACGGTGTCCGGCACCGACGACACGTAGCCGGAGATCTCGGCCGCCGTGGGCAGCCCGTGCTCGTCGTGTTCGTTGAGCCAGCCCGGGAGCGGGATCCCCTGGGCGGCGTAGACCTGCTTGAGCACCTCCTCGGCCCACACCGCCTCGTCAGAGGGGCAGGCGAGGAACACCCGCCGCGCGCACACCCTCACGAGCTCGGCGACGAAGCCGGCGCGGGCGGGCGGCGGCACGTGTTCCAGCACATCGAGCGAGATGACGGTGTCAAAGGCGCCGTCCTCGAAGGGCAGCGGACCCGCGTCGTAGCGGATGGCGACCATCCGCGGCGCCACGGGCGCCTCGAAGAGGACCTCGACCCCTGCGAAGGTTGCCTCGGGCGCGACGATCGAGAGGCCGTAGGGCCCGCAGCCGACGTCCAGCACGCTCTCGCGCAGCGCTCCGGACTCGTCGAGCTCCAGCTCGGCCGTCAGCGGGGCATAGCGGGTCAGCCAGTTGAGCATGGTCGGGCGCCGGAAGCGCGCAGCGGACAGTATCCGACGGCCCGCCGTGACCGTGTGTAGCCTCGCCAGGCGCACCGCCCAAACCCTGTGACGCCGTGCCCGTGACGCCATCCCCACACCCGCCCTTCGGCGTGCTGGTCCTGCCCGGCGGGACCGAGATCGGCCTGGAGGTGCGCCGCTCGCTGGCGGATCTCAAGGAGATCACGCTCGCCGGAGCCGGGGCACCCGCCGACCGCCACGGCCCGTTCGCCTACCGGCGCTGGGCCACGGTGCCGTCGGTGACCGAGCCCGGCTGGCAGGCCGAGCTCAACGCCGCGATCGAGCGCTTCGCCATCGACTTCGTCTTCCCAGGCCACGACGACGCGCTGCTGGCCCTGGCCGAGCACGCCGACGCGATCGCCGCGCGCGTCGTCACCTCGCCGGTGGCCACGTGCCGGCTGACGCGCTCCAAGCGAGCGACCTACGCGGCGCTGGCGGCCGTCGTGCCCGTGCCCCGCGTCTACGAGGATGCGACGGCGGTCGACGCGTTCCCGGTGTTCGTCAAGCCCGACGCCGCCCAGGGATCGCAGGGAGCAATGCTGGTGCGCGACGCGGGCGCACTGGAGCGGGCGGTGGCGGGCGGCTCAGATCTCATCATGGAGTACCTCCCCGGGGAGGAGCTGACCGTCGACTGCTTCTCTGACCGCGAGCGGGGGCTGCTCTTCGCCCGCGCCCGCCCCCGCGTGCGCACGCGCGCCGGGATCAGCATGTCCTCGCATACCGTGGCCGACGACCCGGTCATCCGCGAGCTGGCCGAGGCCATCGATGGCCGGCTGGACCTGCACGGCGCGTGGTTCTTTCAGCTGCGCGAGGACGCCTCCGGCCGCCTGCGCCTGCTGGAGGTGGCGCCGCGGGCGGCGGGGACCAGCGCGGTGCATCGGGTCACCGGGGTCAACTTCGCGCTGCTGTCGATCTATGAGCAGCTCCGGGTGCCGGTGGCGATCGCCGCCAACGCGGGCAGCGTGGAGCTCGACCGGGCGCTGGCCAACCGCTACCGCCACGACCTGCGCTACGGCACCGTGTACGTCGACCTCGACGACACGCTGGTCGTCCGCGACGCCGTCAACACCAGCTTGGTGGCCTTTCTGTACCAGTGCCTGAACGCCGGCCACCGGCTGGTGCTGCTGACCCGCCACCGGGGCGACCTGGAGCAGACGCTGAGCCGCTTTCGCCTGCACGGGCTGTGGGATCAGGTGGTCCGTGTCGGCGACGCCGAAGCCAAGGCCGACTACATCGCCGAAGCCGACGCGATCCTCATCGACGACTCGTTCCGTGAGCGCGCCGAGGCCCACGACCGCCGCGGGATCGCGACCTTTGACGCCAGCATGCTGGAGCTGCTGCTCGACGACCGCGCCTGAGCGGGGCCGACCCGCCGGCGCACCTCAAGGATCACGGATATATGCCGATGTGAAAGGCATGGCGCGCTCCGCGACCCGGCCCGTCACGTCTCCGGCACCCGCCCGCGAGATCCCGGCGGCTACCCGCGTCACCGCCGGTCCAGCCCCGAGCCTGCGCCCCGGCCCCAGGGCGGTCATCCGCCTGCAGCATCCTGAGCCGCCCGCTCCGCAGGAGATCTTCAAGTACTACGGGATGGCCTGCGAGGCCGGCTTCTACTCCAACGGCGGGCCGTGCGCGTCGCTGCTCTCCGAGCACCTCGGCTATTACCTGGGCTCAGACACGATCGCCATCCCGGTCGGCAACTGCACCGTGGGACTGATGGTCGCGCTGCGCGGCGCCTGCGGCGCGCCCACGGGAACCCGGCGCCGGATCATCACCCCCTCCTACACCTTCACCGCCACCGCCTGCGCGATCG
>DASXCN010000240.1:0-2227 GCA_036491155.1 Solirubrobacteraceae bacterium
GCCGGTCTGGACGGTGACCCCGCCGATGTCGTCGATGAACTTCGGGAAGTTGGCCAGGTTGACGATGACGAGGTGGTTGATCTTGACGCCGGTGAGGTTCTCGACGGTCTTGATCGCCAGCGCCGGGCCGCCGTAGGAGTAGGCGGCGTTGATCTTGGTCAGGCCGTGACCGGGGATCGGCACGATTGTGTCGCGCGGGATCGAAAGGCGACGCGAGGTGCCGCCGCCGATTCGCCACAGCATCATCGTGTCCGAGCGGATCCCGCCGGCGAAGGCGCCTGGCTCCTTGGAGCCCTTGGGGCGCTGGTCGGTGCCGATCACCAGCACCGTGTCGGTGGAGGTGAGCATGTTGCCTCCCGGCGACAAGGCGGCCGAGACCGAGTCCGGGACCGAGCCGCTCTGGATCGACGCGCTGACCAGGAACAGCACGAAGGAGAGCACCAGCCAGCCGACGATGAACAGGACCACGTACTTGAGCACCCGGCGCACGCTCCAGCGCCGGCGCCACCACGGCCGCCCCGGCACGCTGCTCCCGCCGCGTCCGGGACGCCCCGGGCGCCCGGGACCGTCCGGCCCACCCGGACCGCCGGGCTCGTCGTCGCCGCGGCGACGCGGCTCGACGATCTCCTCTTCGCCGCGCAGCCGCGACAGCAGTCCCTTGGGGACCGAGCGATACAGCTTGTAGGGGCGCTCATCGGGGCCGGGCCGTCCCGGTCGGGCCTCTTCACCGGACCGATAGACCTTGTACGGCGGGTCCTCCGTGGGCGCTCGATTTCGGGGGTCGTTGGACATCGAGCTCTGCTTATAGTGACGACATGCCAGCGCGGCGGACCATCGGCGTCGACCTGGGTGGTACGAAGCTTCTCGCCGGCGCTGTGGACCCAAGCTTAGGCGTTCACCACCGCGTACAGCGCACCGTAACCGGGTTGCAACAACGCGCCCTCCTCGATGTGGCCGTCGAGGCGGTCACCGAAACCCGCGAGTCTGCGGGCGCCGAGGTGGATGCGGTCGGCTTCGGGCTGCCGGCGCTGATCGACCGCCACACGGGCAGGGTGGGGGCGGGCGTCCACACTCCGCTGGCCGACCTCGCCTTCGCCGACGTCATGGCCGAACGCCTCGGACTCCCCGTGTTCGTGGACAACGACGGCAACAACGCGGCCCTGGCCGAGCACCGCGCCGGGGCGGCGCGCGGCACCTCGGACGCGATCATGCTCACCCTCGGGACGGGGATCGCCGGCGGGCTCATCCTCGACGGCCGCCTGTACCGCGGGTCGCGCGGCGGGGCCGGGGAGCTGGGCCACATGGAGATCGACTTCGATGGGCCGCTGTGCAAGGACAATTGCCCCGGTCGCGGCTGCGCCGAGCTCTACGCCTCCGGCCCGGCCCTCGTGCGCGAGGCCACGCGGCTGGCCGCCGAGCGCCCGCAGTCGGGCCTGGCTCGAGCGGTCACCGACGGCCGCGAGCTGGTGGGGCCGCTCGTCACCGAGCTCGCCCACGACGGCGACGAGGCGGCGATCGAGGCGGTGGAGCTGATCGGGGCGCGCCTCGGGGTGATCCTCACCAGCATCGTCAACATCTTCAATCCGGAGATCGTGGTCATCGGCGGTGGGGTGATCGCCGCCGGCGAGCTGCTGCTGGCGCCCGCGCGCACCGTCGTGGACGAGCGCACCCTCCCCTTCCTGCGTGAGGGCCTGCGGATCGTGCCCGCCCACTTCGGGGTCGAGGCCGGGATGGTCGGAGCGGCCGCCCTGGCCTACGACGGCCTGGACAGCCGACTCTGACAGCGGTCGGCCCGGCGGCGGCTGGGGGCGAGGCGGGACGGAGGGCGGCGGGGCCGCCCCCAACGTCACACCATGAGGGTCAGTCCGGGGTCTCTCGAGCGATCGGGCTGAGCTCGTCGGGCACGCGGGCCCCCACATCGTCGAGCAGGTCCTCGGCGGCCAAGCCGCCCAGTTCCACGTGAGCCCGGGCCTCGGCCTCGAGCAGTGAGCGCTGCTCGTCGGCGATCTTGTTCTCCGCCTCGACGTCGAGGTCGCGGCACAGCCACAAATAGAGGAGCGCGGCGACTGGGAAGCCGATGAACGGTGAGATGTCGCCGCCGTCCAGGGACTTGGCCACCGGGCCCTCCAGGATCGTCGTGGAGAAGAACGGGATCATCACCGCGAAGCCCACGACGTACGCGGTGAGTCCTCGCCACGACCAGGCGCCGTACAGGCCATGGGGGATG
>DASXCN010000241.1:0-2265 GCA_036491155.1 Solirubrobacteraceae bacterium
CAACTGGGAGCGCAAGTCCTACAAGGCGTGGCGCGCCTACGGGCAGTCCAAGCTGGCCAACCTCCTCTTCACCGCCGAGCTGCAGCGGCGGCTCATCGAGGCCGGGTCCGATGTGCTGACCAACGCCGCGCACCCCGGCTATGCGGCCACCAACCTGCAATCGCACAGCGAGAACCGGCTGATGGAGGTGCTGATGGTGATCGGCAACCGCGTGATCGCGCAGGACGACAACGGCGGCGCGCTGCCCACGCTCTACGCCGCGGTGGCCGACATCCCGGGCAACAGCTACGCGGGGCCCAGCGGATTCATGGAGGGCCGGGGCGCGCCGACGCTTGTCGGCCGCTCGAAAGAGGCCCTGGACATGGAGGTCGCGCGCCGGCTGTGGGACGTGTCGGAGCAGCTGACGGGTGTCAGCTTCCCGCTCGCCGCACAGCCGGTTTCCACGCGCTCCTGACCGCTACCACCTGCTCCCTCCCTCGAGGATGTGACCTCGTGAGCTTGACCACCGACCTCCCCGAACCCAGGACGACCGTCGCGGCGCCGCCCCGGCCCGCCGTCGCCACGCGACGCCCGTTGACCGCCACCCGGGTCCCCCGCCGCAGGTGGGCGATCCTCAGGCGCGTCGGCCCGTCGCTGCGCACCGTGATCCTGCCCGTGCGCAGTCGCGCCGCCGCGCTGTCGACGGTGAGCTGCGAGACGTCGCTCAGCGCCAGCGTCATCCGCGACGCCCTCGCCGCAGTGGCTCCGGGCTTCCAGCTCAGCGAGGTGTTGGCGCCCGGCAGCGGTTGAGTGACGAGCGAGGGGCCGGACCTCACCGCGGTGACCGCGCGGGCGGGCAGCGCCGCGTCGTTGGCGACGATCCCCGCGACGGTACCCGCGGTCGCGGTGCGGGCGCCCAGTCCACTCAGCCAGTAGTCGCCGGTGGCGCCGATCCCGAGCGCGGTGCTGGTCAGGCTGGGATACCAGTCATAGGTGAACTCACCCGGGTTGCTGGTCCGCACGGGATGTCCGAGCGCAGCCACGACGTCGGAGAAGCGGTCCTCGGTGGCAAAGGCGAGATGGTCGCCCCCGGTGTGGATGAACAGGTTGTAGCGCTGCCCGGCGGTGTCGAACGCCTGCGCCTGGGAGAGCACGCCGGTGGTCGGGACCAGTTCGTCGGCGTAGGTCTGGTCGATCACGTAGGGGATCCAGCGCGCGTTGGTCACCATCGACTGGCTCTGGCCGTCGCTGGTGCACTCGGGGTCCTGGGCCGCGGGCGCCGTCGCTCCGGGGTAGACCTCGACGCCGCACGCCACCGGGCCGTCGAGGACGAGCGCCCCGGCGAAGTCGTCGGGGTGCTCGAAGGCGAGCTTGTAGGACGCCCACCCGCCCATCGAGTAGCCCGAGATGACGGTGCGCGCCGGGTCCAGGGTGTAGGTCTGGGCCAGCTGGCGCCAGACCTGCCAGAAGTCGGTCTCGGCCTCGTTGTAGTACCAGCCCGCGGGCCCGAAACCCTCGGTGGTGGCGCAGATCGACCCGCGGTCCTGGCAGAGCTGCCCGATGAGCTGCGGATCGAGCGCTCCATATTGATTGTAGTTGACCTCCAGCGAGTGCAGGATCCAGGTGAGCGGCGTCTTGGCGCCCGGCTGGTAGCCGGTCGGCACGTACACGGCGTAGGGCTGCACGCGCTCCATGAGGGTCGGCTTGAAGTCGCCCTCGGTCCCGTCGTCGGTCCGCTGCCCGGCGCCGGGATCCAGGCGCGAGACGTACCAGCGGGCGCTGTAGCCCGTCGGCTGGGGCTCGGGCGTCGTGGCGCCGGCGGTCAGCGCCGACCAATCCACGAGCTCGGAGAACTTCGACACGTCCCCGGTGGCCAGGGTGTCGGCCTGGTCGTCCTCCATCCAGTAGTTGCCGGTGATCGAGCGCGCCAGTCCGTCGAGCCCGAGCGTGCTCCCCACGGGGGTCGAAGCCAGCGCCGCCTGCGCCGCGGCCGCCAGCGCGTCACTCGAGCCGTCGGTGTAGACGGGCGGCTCCTGGGCGACCGTGCGGAAGGTGATGTTGTAGACGCGCTCGGCTGCGAGCGGCAGCACGCTTGACCCGGCGGCGTCGACGTCGGGCGGGGCGAAGTTCTGGCCCGAGGCGTCGGCCAGGCCCGCGGCCAGCCGCACGCGCCAGGTGCCGCTCACCGGGAGCAGGCTGCGGGGCACGGCGACGATGAACGATCTGGACGCAGGGTCGACGGTGAGGCTGCCCCCGTGGGCGACGACGTCGGTGCGCAGGCCCGTC
>DASXCN010000242.1:0-4844 GCA_036491155.1 Solirubrobacteraceae bacterium
ATGTCGATCTTCCTGGGCACCGAGCTCGAGAAGGTGTTCAACGCCATCGAGGACGGCGAGGTGGGCGAGTCCACTCCGGAGTCGTTCCTCGGGCTGGGCACGCCGGTGCTGCCACCGCTGCCCATGCACGGCGGTGACCGCAACCGCACGAGCCCGTTCGCCTTCACCGGCAACAAGTTCGAGTTCCGGGCGCTGGGCTCCAGCATGTCGCTGTCGTTGCCCAACACCGTGCTCAACACGATCGTCGCCGAGGCCGTCGACTTCCTGGCCGAGGAGCTCGAGGACGCGCTGGAGGCCGGCACCGAGCTCGAGGCGGCGCTGCGGCCGATCCTGCAGCGCAGCTACGCGGCCAACAAGCAGATCGTGTTCGGCGGCGACAACTACTCCGAGGACTGGCATTCGGAGGCCGAGTCGCGCGGGCTGCTCAACCTGAGGGCGACGCCCGACGCGCTGCCCTACCTGCTCTCCGACGACACGGTGACGCTCTTCTCCAACTACGGCGTGCTCTCCCAGCGCGAGCTCGAGAGCCGCTACGAGGTGTTCCTGGAGCAGTACGTCACCAAGCTCAACATCGAGGCCGAGACCGCGGAGACGATCGCCAAGACGCTGCTGCTCCCGGCGGCCGCCCGCCACCTCGCGCTCCTGCTCAGCGCACAGCTGGGCGAGCTGGCCTCCGAGACCGAGGCGCTGGTGTCGAGCCTCGTCGACGCGATCCACGAGCTGGAGGGCGCCAACCTGGAGGAGAACCAGCCTCACGACGACCTTCTCAAGCACGCCGAGTACCAGCGCGACGTCACCCTCCCGGCGATGGAGGCGGTGCGGGAGGCGGCCGACGTGCTGGAGACGGTGGTGGCCGACGACCTGTGGCCGCTGCCGAAATACTCAGAGATTCTGTTCGTCAAGTAGATGCAGGACAAATAGCCGGCCGGGCGCACGCAGCGCAACTTGCGTGCGCCCGCGGGGTTTTCCGCTACGGTGGCTCGCCGTATGCTGGAAGTCCGCGTGGCGCGGGGCCGTCGTGGGGGTCTGCACGTTCGGCGGCTGCCGCGGGTCATAACCGTTCTTGCCGTGCTCTGCGGCGCTCTCACCGCGCCGGCGTTCGCCGCCGGCGGGGGTGGCGCGGGCCTGGGCAGCGGAGGTTCGGACCTCAAGGGTGGCGCTTCGAGCCCCGCGCGCGGCGGCTCCACCGTGGTACACGCAGCCGCCAGCGGCCGGCGCAATCCGCTCAACGGGCGCGCCATGTGGATCTGGGAGATGCCCCAGTCAGATGGGGGCAGCCTCACGTCGCTCATCGCCGACGCCCGCCGCTTCGGCGTCTCCACGCTGATCGTCAAGTCCAGCGACGGGACCGACATGTGGTCCCAGTTCACGCCTCAGCTTGTGTCGGCATTGCACGCCAACGGCATCAAGGTGTGCGCGTGGCAGTACGTCTACGGCAACGCCCCGGTCACGGAGGCCTATAAGGGCGCCGCCGCCGTCCACGACGGGGCCGACTGCCTGATCATCGACGCCGAGTCCGAGTATGAGGGCAAGTACGTCTCGGCGCAGGTCTACATCAACCGGCTGCGGTCGCTCGTCGGCTACGGCTATCCGCTTGTCCTGGCCGGCTTCCCCTACATCGACTTTCATCCGGCGTTCCCGTACTCCGTGTTCCTGGGGCCCGGCGGCGCCCAGTACAACGCCCCGCAGATGTACTGGCGTGACATCGGCACCACTACCGACAGCGTCTTCGGCCACACCTACGCCTACAACCTCATCTATCAGCGCCCGATCTACCCATTGGGGCAGGTCTACGGCCGCCCGCCGGCACACCAGGTGGTGCGCTTCCGCGCGCTCGCGCGCATGTACGGCGCGCCGGGCGTGAGCTGGTGGGACTGGCAGGAGGCGACCGCTTCGATGTGGACCGCCCTATCGCGGCCGGCGGGCGGGATCCCCGGTTACGTCCCCTACAAGACGATGGCCGACGTCAACCCCAACGAGAACGGGGACCTGGTGGTCTGGATGCAGGAGCACCTTGTCTCCGCCGGCTACCCGATCCAGATCTCCGGCGACTACGGCTACCACACGCTCCTGGACGTCGAGGCCTTTCAGACCTCCCACGGACTCACCCCCGACGGCATCATCGGACCCCAGACCTGGGCCGCGCTGCTGCGCTATCGCGTCGCACGGGTCAAGTGGACCGTCGCCAAGCGCCACGACAAGGCGACGGTCACCTCCGCCGAGATCACCGCCGCCCAGCGCGCCGGCGAGAGCACGCTGGTGCAACCCGTCCCGGCCTCGGCGAAGCTACCCGCGCGGCGTGACGAGATCGCCGGCGCCGGAGGTCGCGGGGGCGCGAGCGCCAGCGGCCGCCCGTAGCCGCTACAGCAGCCCGTTCTCGCGCGCGTAGGCCACCAGCTCGGCGCGAGAGCTCTTCTGGGTCTTCTGCTGGATGTGCGCCCGGTGTGACTCCACCGTGCGCACGCTCAGGAACAGCTGAGAGGCGATCTCGGTGTTGGTGTGGCCGAGCGCGATCAGCCGCAGGACCTCGATCTCGCGGGCGCTCAGGTCATCGGGGGCGCCCGACGACGCGGCCGCCTCGGTGGCCAGGCGGGCGCCGAGCTCGGGGGTGAGGTAGGTGCGGCCCTGGGCGGCCAGGCGCACCGCCTGGATGAGCTCCTCCTTGGCCGACTCCTTGAGCACGAAGCCGGTGGCCCCCGCGCGCAATGCCTCACGCGCGAGCTCGGCGTCGTTCTGCATGGTCAGCACCACGATGCCGGTCGACGGCGAGGCCGCCAAGAGCCGCGGGATGGCGGGCAGGCTCGAGCCGTCGGGCATGTTGATGTCCAGGACCAGCACGTGGGGACGGTGGGCGGCCACCCGGCGCTCGGTGAGCGCGACGTCGCCGGCCTCGGAGACCACCTCGAGGCCGGGCTCGGCGTCGAGCAGCATGCGCAGGCCGGCGCGCACGACCTCGTGGTCGTCGGCGATCACGATGGTGATCGACGCCGCCGGGGGTGGGTCGGTGGCGCCGTTCCCGGCCGGGTCCGGGCCGTCGGGCGCGGCCGGGCTCACGCTTCGAGCACCGTTCCGGGCTCGAGGGTGGTGGGGGTATCGGCGTCGAGTGCCACCGCGCCGCGGACCCGCACCCCGGCCCCGAAGGTGACGTCGCCGTGCACCACCAGCCGCTCGGCCTCCCGCAGGGACGGCGCCCCGGAGGGGAAGCGCTGCTCGAAACCGTCGATGAGGCGGTAGTAGCGCTTGTCGAGCTCAACGAAGGGCAGGCTGTCGCCGCGCCCGGGCACCGGCTCGACACGGAGATCGTCCCCCACCTCGTAGACGTCGGAGCGCAGGACCAGCAGGTCGTCGGTCGTCTTGACCGGCGCAAACCGGGTGCGCGGGACCTGGAGAAGAGCCGCCCCGTCGAAGCTGCCGATGGCGGCGCCCATCGCGCTCTCGAGCTGGATGACCGGCGTGGAGTCGGCGTCGCGCGGGTCCACGGTCTTGCGGTTGATGATGAGGGGCAGCTCCAGCACGCCCTCTGAGTGCGCCAGGCGCTCGGCAAGCGCCTGCAGGTCGACCCACAACGTGTTTGTGTTGTACCAGCGCCACGTGCGGTAGTCGCGGAAGGACTCCTGATCGGACTCGGGGGTCTGGGCGGTCTCGCGCAGCACCAGCCGGCCATCGTCGATGCGCCGCGCGACGTGACCGCCCTTGCGGTCGGCCTCGGTGCCCTGGACCACCTCCATGAGGAAGGGAAGCTCGTGATCGGCCACATGGGCGGCGATCCGCGCGTCGACACTCGAGCCGAGGTTGTCGGCGTTGGAGATCATGGCGTGGCGAAAGCCGCGCTCCAGGAGCGCGTCCAGCATCCCCGACCTCCGCAACGCCCCGTAGACGTCGCCGTGCCCGGGCGGGTTCCACTCCAGCGCCGGGTTGCCCGGCCAGCTCACCGGCTCCAGCGTCTCGGCGTCGAGCTTGGGCACCACCGACTGCATGAAGTCGGGCGCGATGCCGTCGCTGCTCAGGTCCGGGTAGCGGGCCAGCTGCGCGAGAGTCGGCTCCCGGGTGCTGTCTGAGTCCATCAGCACCAGCGGCAGCGCCACTCCGTGGCGGCGGCGCAGGGCGAGCGTCTGCCCGACGATGATGTCCAAGAACGACTTGCCGTCGCGTGCCTCCATCAGCGACTTGGGCTCCTGGAGGCCCATGGTGGTGGCCAGACCGCCGTTGAGCTTGATCACCACCACCCCCGCCAGCGCGCGCTCCGGGTCGGCCGCGGGCAGGTCCTCGAGTGCGGGCACGTCGCCCGCCGGCTCCAGCTCGGCGCTGGGGAGCATCGTGGTCTCGCCGGAGTCCAGGCGCTCGTAGGCGCGCTCAAAGGCCCGGATGGCCTCGGGGTGGGCGCCGGCAGCGCGCATCTTCTCCACGGCCGCCCGCATCCCCGCTTCACTCATGCCGTGCATTGTGCCTGCTCAGGACGACACGGTGGTGCCCGGCGCCGACATGAAAGGATGCGTGCGTGGAGACGCGCGAGATCAAGCGGCTCCGGCGCAGCGTGAGCGTCGTCGGCCTGGGCACCTGGCAGCTCGGCGGCGACTGGGGTGACGTGAGCGAGGACGCCGCCGACAGCGTGCTCGAGGCCGCCGTCGACGCCGGCGTCACCTTCTTCGACACCGCCGACGTCTACGGCGACGGACGCTCGGAGACGTTCTGCGGTCGCCTGCACGAGCGCCACCCCGAGGTGTTCGTGGCCACCAAGATGGGGCGCCGCGTGGCCCAGGAGACGATCAACTACAACCGCGACAACTTCCTGGCCTGGAATGACCGCTCGCGCGCGAACCTGGGCATGGAGACGCTTGACCTGG
>DASXCN010000243.1:0-4285 GCA_036491155.1 Solirubrobacteraceae bacterium
CGGGTGATGCACGCCGGAGGCAAGCCGATCAGCTGGGTCTCGCTCGCGTGCGAGCTTCAGCGCGACTGGGCGCGCCAGCAGACCGTTCCGGAGTTTCGTCAGATCGTGTTCACAGAGCGCCTGGCCAACGAGCGATCTCGAGCCGACGTCGCCGTTGCCCCTCGGTGACGGTGCCCGGAGCCACGGCTGTGAGTATCGACCGTGCCGAGGTCCTCTCACACGGCCTCCGCTGGGCGACTAGGTATGAACGCCCGGGAGTGAGAGCTGCTCGGCGGGCACCGAGGGCGCGTCGTCGCCGGCGCTCCCCCGACGCCGGGCCATGCGCCAGTGGCCCACCACCTCATGTGCGCCCGCATGACGCCAACCGGTGGCCGGACAGAGAGGCTGGAAGTAGACGGTCCCGTCCTTGACCTCGGTCACCTCGCCCCAGATGCCGGTTCGGCCCTTGATCGCCGCCTTGATGACATCCCCTGGCTGAACGCGGTCAAGTCTCATCCGAGTGAGCGGCGGAGGCTACCGGCCGGCCCGGAGGTCTCCGATCAGGCCGCCCTCTTTGAGCGGCGCTTGCTCTGTGCGGCGATCTCGGCCGCCCGCGCTGCGATCCGGTCCTCCTCGGTGATCAGATGCCATCGGGTGCCACGGCGCTCGCCGGTGCGACGGACCTGATCGGCCTTCTCCAGCTCGCGCAGGAGAGCGAGGATCTGGACGCGCCTGCCGGCACTTGCCTTCGCCAGCTCCGACGTCGACATCCCCGCCGACCCATCCAGTAACGCGATCAACTTGCCCGCCGGCACGACGTCGCTGACGCGGCGGACGGTCTTGGGCGATGTTGCCTTGCGCCGCAGCCGGCGAGGTCGTGGCGTGACGGCGGGTACGTCGCTGCCGATCAGCGCCTGGCGGGCGCCCTCCAGCCGGACAATCTCGGCCTTCGCCTCAATCAGCCGCTGGTCGATGCTCGTGACAATCTCAGTGTTGGTCATGGCGCGAGATGGTAGACCTGGCGAGAGCGGGGCATCAGACCCCGCGCCGCGCCCGCCACGATCGCGCTGCGCTGAGCTCAGCCTCGCCATCGGATCCGGCGACGCGGCCCCGCTGGATGATCGGTCGGGGCGGACGGTTACGCCACTGCACTCATGCTGTCGGGTAGCACCCGTCTGAGTTGGTTGCGCGAGGTGATCTCGAGCTTGCTGAACACCTTGCGCAGGTGGTAGGCGACGGTGTGCTGGCTGATGAATAGCCGTGCACCGATCTCCGCGTTTGAGAGGCCGTCGCGCGCGAGCCGCGCGACCTGGATCTCCTGGGCGGTGAGGTCGTCGCGGGTTTCGATCCGGCGCTTGCGGACGCGCTCGCCGGTCGCCAGCAACTCACGCTCGGCACGCGCGGCGAACGCCTCAACGCCCATCACGCTGAACATCTCGCGCGCGGTGCGCAGTTGGTCGCGGGCGTCGGAGCGGCGTCGTTCGCGCCGCAGCCACTCGCCGTAGAGCAGGTGGGCCCGCGCCAGCTGTACGCGCACGCGCGTGCGCCGCAGCCGCTCGATCGCTTCCTGGTAGAGGCGCTCGGCCGGGTCGCCGTCGCTGAGCAGCGCCCGCGAACGGGCCTCGACCGCGAGCGCCCAATCGGTGCCGCTGGGCCGGGTGCTGAGCGTGAGCCGCTCGAGCGCCCGTTCGGCGACCTGGCGCTCTCCGGCGCGGGCGGCCGCCTCCACCAGCTCGGCGACCGCGCTGGGCGTGCTCAGCTCGGAATAGGGCGCCACGTCGACGGCCTCACGCACCGCGGCGAAGGCCTCCGCGTATCGACCCAGACCGTTGTACAGGACCGCGCTGGCCTGCCCCGCGAACCCCAGTGCAAACCCCTCCCCTCGCGCCTTCGCGTCCGCAGTGAAGTCCTTGATCACCGCCAACAGCCCCGGCTCGCGCCCGCGCAGCGCCGCGACCCAGATCTCGACGTAACGATGAGCGGGAATGCCGGTCGCCGCGGTGATCGCCCGGATCTCGTCGAGCAGCGACTCCGCCGCCGATAGCTCGCCGCAGAGGACCTGGAGGTAGCTGAACGAGCTGAGGAGCAGCGGCATGACGGTGAGGGCACCGGCATCCCGGGCGCGCTGAAGCTCTCGCGTGGCGAGCATCCTCCAGCTCTCCTCGTCCCAGATATCCCACGCGGCGCGACAGGCGAACGAGAGCCAGCGCGACTCCTCGGGTGGGAGCACAGCCTCCTCGCGGAACGCGCTCAGCGCGGCCTTGAGGATCGGCACAGCCACGGCGTGACCGTCGATGGGGAGCGTCGCCATCCCCTGCAGGAGGAGGTCGGTTGGCCGCGGCGGCCGGCGCGGAGCGGGGCCGGCCAGCGCCGCCTTGCTTACCTGGACGAGGTCCGCACCGCGGGCGAGCCGGTCCGCGAACCGGGCCGCCTCGAGCGCTTCGAGATACGTGGTGCGCGCCCGGTCCGGGTCGACCGACTCGAGCGCGCGGGCGGCCTCCAGTAGGAGCCTGGGAGCGTCGCCGCCGCGCTGTACGGCGAACGCGATCTGTGCGCGCAGAAGATGGACACTCGCCCGCTGAAGATCATCGACACCGCCCGTCTCCGCGGTCGCGAGAAGCGCGAGAGCATCCTCGAGCCCCCCAGCTTCGTACTTGGTCTGTGCCGCCGCCAACGCTCGCTGCGCACGCCGGACAGGGTCTGGCGTCAATGCCGCGGCGCGCTCGAGGAAGACCGCCGCCGCGCTCAAACCGCCACGCGCCTGGGCGCGGACGGCGGCCAGCTCAAGCACGCCGGCGACCGATTCGTCCGGGCCGGCCGTGGCCTCGGCGAGATGCCAGGCTCGCCGGTCCGGATCGACCCGCGGGTCGGTGGCTTCGGCCAGCGCCGCGCGGACGCGGCGGCGTTCGGCGGGGGCTGCGGCGCGGTACACCGCTGAGCGCACGAGCGGATGGCGGAACCGGACCCGGACACCGATCTCGATCAGGTCAGCGCCGGCCAGCGGCTCAAGCGCCGCGCCGGTGAGCCCGAGGCCAGCCGCGGCTCGCCAGACGAGCGCGGGGTCGCCGGTCGGGTCGGCCGCCGCCACCACCAACAGGCGTCTCGTGTCCGCCGGGAGCGCCTCCAGGCGCCGCACGAAGCGGTCCTCGATGCGCCCCTCCAATGGCAGGGCCTCCGGCAAACCGAACCCGCCTGCCACATCGGCCGGCGCCAGCCCGCGCGAAAACTCCAGGAGGGCGAGCGGGTTCCCGCGGGCTTCGGCCACCAGCTGGTCGGCGACCCGCTCATCCAAGCGCCCAGGCACGACCGATGTGAGCAGCTGTCGTGCGTCGGCATCTCGCAGTCCCTCGACCACCAGCTCCGGCACGGCGGCGAGCTCACCGATCGGTTCGCGGACGACGAACAGCATGACCACTGACTCCGCCTGCAGCCGGCGCGCCACGAACGCCAGCGCCTGCGCGGAGGCGCGATCCAGCCACTGCGCGTCGTCGATCACGCATAGAAGCGGGCACTCCTCAGCCGCCTCCGACAGCAGACCAAGCACCGCCAAGCCGACAAAGAACCGATCCGGCGCGGGGCCCTCGCTCAGCCCGAATGTGATCTCCAGCGCATCGCGCTGCGGAGCCGGGAGTCCCTCAAGGCGATCGACCAGCGGGGCGCACAGCTGCTGCAGCACCGCGAAAGCCAACTCCATCTCCGATTCCACCCCCGACGCCCGCACGACCCGCATGTTCAACGCTACGCCCATCGCATAGTCGAGCAGGGCCGACTTCCCCACTCCGGCCTCACCCCGTATGACAAGCACACCGCTGCGCCCAGCCCGCGCTCCCTGGAGCAGCCCGTCGAGGGCCGCGCATTCGTCTCGCCGACCGTGCAGCGTCAGCCCCCCGGGAACAGACCGACCTACCGCCATGAGGATGCCCATCCTAAAGGGACCTTGAGCCGCGCCGGCGACAACACAGATCTCGTCCGTTAGCCTGCTACTGGGCCTCCCCACCGAACTGGACGACCGGGCAATCGCGGATCGTGCCGGGCAGGCGCGGATCGAGGCGCCTGCATGATCGTCGTTCTGCATCGTGCGCACCGACCGGTGCGGGCTCGTGATCGGCTACGGCGCAGTACACCGGACCGCGATCTGGCCGGCGATCAGCCTGCTTGCGACGTTCGTGCGAGCGCCGCCCCGCCGCGTCGTGAGCCACGTTTAGTAGTACGCGGCGATGGTTGCCGGCAGCGCGGCTGGCGTGCGTTCAGCCTTGATGAGTTCGATGAGGCGATGGTGGGCGTCGCCGGCGCGGGTCGGCAGGAT
>DASXCN010000244.1:0-3791 GCA_036491155.1 Solirubrobacteraceae bacterium
CGAGACGCCGCTGCGCGGGGCGACGCTGCGGCGGGCCTGCCGCGTCGGCGGGGGCGTGGTGCTCGCGCCGGGGGTGAGCATCGGCGAGGAGGCGTTCATCGCCGCCGGAGCGGTGGTGGTGCGCGACGTCCCTGACCGCGCCGTGGTCATGGGGGTGCCCGGCCGGGTGGTCCGCCAGGTCAGCGAGGAGGATCTGCTCGAGCGCTGGCGCTAGCCGCTATGAGCTGCTGGCGCTGGCCGCGTGATCGGCCGGCGGTCCGAGGGCCATCCCGTTGGCGGCCTCGGTCCAGATCACCTGCTCGCGACCAGGTCCGACACCCACCATCACGATGGGCACGCCGACGAAGTCGGCCACGAACCGCAGGTACTCGCGCGCGGCCTCGGGCAGGTCAGACTCGGCCCGGCACTCGCTGAGGTCCTCGGTGAAGCCGGGCATCTCGATGTACTCGCCGGCCGCGTGGTGCAGCACCGTCTGGTGGTAGGGAAAGTGGGTGAACTCGGCGCCCTCGTCGTTGCGGTAGCGCACGCACGCCTGGATGGCGTCGAACCCGGCCAGGACGTCGAGCTTGGTGATGGCCAGAGCGGTCATGGAGTTCAGGCGCGCGGCGTAGCGCAGCGCCACGAGGTCCATCCAGCCCACGCGGCGCGGGCGACCGGTGGTGGTGCCGTATTCGCCGCCCCGCTCGCGCATCTCCTCGGCCAGCGGGCCTTCGATCTCGGTGGGGAACGGGCCCGCCCCGACGCGTGTCACGTAGGCCTTGGCCACGCCCCACACCTCGTCGATGTCCTTGGGCCCGACGCCGGCGCCGATGCATGCGGCGCCCGCGACCGGGTTGGACGAGGTCACGAAGGGATACGTGCCGTGGTCGATGTCCAGCATCGCGCCCTGAGCCCCCTCGAAGACCACCATCTCGTTGCGGTCCAGGCGCTCGAGCACCAGACGCGACGTATCGGCGATGTAGGGCTCCAGTACGTGGCCGTAGGTGAGGTACTCGTCGGTCATCGACTGCAGGTCCAGGCGCGGGTCCTTGGCGTACGGCCGCAGGGACAGCCGCTTGGGGTCCAGCGCGGCGACGATCTTCTTCTTGAGGATCTTCTCGTCGAGCAGGTCCTGCACGCGGATCCCCAGCCGCGCCGCCTTGTCGGCGTAGCAGGGGCCGATCCCGCGCCGGGTGGTCCCGATCTCGAGCTTGCCCAGCTTGGCCTCGCCCGCGTGGTCGAGAAGCATGTGGTAGGGCATGATCAAGTGCGCGTTGGCCGAGATCCGCAGCGCGCTGGTCTCCACGCCGCGCCGGCGCAGCTCATCCAGTTCGTCGGTGAGCACCTTGGGATCGATGACCACCCCATTGCCGATCACGCACAGCTTGCCGGGGTGCAGGATGCCCGACGGCATGAGATGCAGCTTCCACGTAACGCCCTCGCGCACGATGGTGTGCCCGGCGTTGTTGCCGCCCTGAAAGCGCACGATGGCATCGGCACGCTCGGCGAGCATGTCGGTGACCTTGCCTTTCCCTTCGTCGCCCCACTGGGCGCCGACCACGACGATTCCTGGCATCGCGGTCTGAGTGTAGGGCGCCCGGGGGCGTTGTCGGCTGCGTGGCTTGACACCTAGCAACGCTAGGCTTAGCATTGCGAGGCATGAGAGCCGAAGCCCTGAAGGGCCACCTCGACCCCCTGATCCTCGCCGTCCTGGCCGAGGGCCCCCTGCACGGATACGCGATTATCGAGAAGCTCAGGCTGCGCAGCGACGGTGCCTTCTCGTTGCCCGAAGGGACCATCTACCCCGCCCTGCATCGCCTGGAGGCGGCGGGGCTGCTGTCCAGCGCGTGGTCGGCCGGTGATGGCCGGCGCCGGCGAGTCTACGAGCTGACGCGCCGCGGACGGCGCGAGCTGGGAGCGCGCCGCGGCGAGTGGCGCGAGTTCTCCCGCGCGGTCGAGGCGGTGCTGGTATGAGCGGCGAGTTTCAGACGCGCCTGGGGAAAGAGCTTGAGCGCGTCGGGATCCGCGGGCGTCTGCGCGGCCGGATCCTGGCCGAGTACGCCGACCATCTCGCCTGCGATCCCGGGGCGCAGCTCGGCGAGCCAGAGGCTTTGGCCCGCCAGTTCGCCGACGAGGTCGGCAGCACCCGCGCGCGGCGCGCGGCCGTCACCGGCTTCGGCGCGCTGGCGCTGGCAGCGGTGCTGTTCGGCCTGGCCTTCGTCACCTCGGACGCGCTGTACGGCGTGACCCCGAGGGGCGCGTCGGTGGTCGGGCAGATCGCTCTGGCCGTCGGGATCATCTTCGCTCAGGTCTCCTTCGTCGCCGGGACGCTGGCTGCTCTGCGCTGGGTGGCGCGCCGTGGCGCAGGAGTCCTGCCGGCCGCCGAGGCCACGGTGGTCGTCCGCCGCGCGGCGGTGGGGGTGATCTGCGGCATCGTCACCATGGCCAGCCTGGGCACGGCGGCGATCGCCTACCAGCGCTTCCAGCCCGGCACTTGGGTGACCTTCGCGGTCGGTCTCGCCGCGGTCGGCATCGCCGCCCTGCTGGCGTCGCTGCCATCGATCTGGGAGGCGGCCCGGGTGCGACCGGTGGCCGACGGGGATGCGGGCGACATCTTCGACGACCTTGGCGCTCTCGCCGGTCATGTCCCCGGGTTCCTGCGCGGCCGACCCTGGCGGCTGGCCGTGGCGGTGTCGCTGGCCGTCGCTGCGGTGATCACCCTCGTCGCGGTCCCGGCCCAGGACGCCTACGACGGCGCGCTGCGCGGCATCCTCGACGCGCTGCTGTGCCTGGCGGGGTTCGCCACGCTCGGGCGCTACCTGGGCCTGTGGCGCCCCGCGCGCCCCGCCGACACCACGGGCACTGCAGGTACTGCAGGTACCGCAGGCACCGAGCGCTAACCCGTTCGGAACTCCAACCGGTGGTCGGCCCCGCCGAGGGGCAGTTCGTCGCACATCTCGGTCAGCCGCGACACGGTGCGGGCGTGGATCTGCTCACACAGCTCCTCCCGATCGTCGCAGTTGGTCGTCAGGACGATCGAGCGCTTGTCCTCATAGCGGGCGTTGACGATCGAATACAGCTCCTCCAGCACCCAATCGTTCTTGCGCTCCGCGCCCACGTCATCGATGTGGAGCATGTCGACGGCGGCGAGGCGGTCCAGGAGCTGGTTGTGCCCGCCGGTGTCGTACGTATGGCGGATCTCGTTGAGCAGCCGCGGCAGCGAGTAGATCGCCGCGGTGCGGCCCGCTTCCAGCACCGCCTTGGAGACGAGCATGGCCAGCGTCGTCTTGCCCGTGCCCGGGGGCCCCATGAACCACAGGCCGCGTCCGGCGTCGAGCTGGTCATCGATGCTGGCCGCGAAACGCCGGGTGGCGGCGACGATCGCCGGCTCGATGTCGGTCACCGGCGGGCGCTCGAAGGAGACGTCGCGATAGCGGCGCGGAATGACCGCCGAGAGGCTGCTGGCCCGCCGCCGCGCGATGAGCTGCTGGCGGCAGCGGCACGGGTACGCGGTGTTGGTATCGGCGTCGTAGCGCAGCCCGTCGCCGTCGCACAGGTCGAAGGCGCAGCGATCGCTCATGCCCCACCCCGGCCCGCGTCGTTCCAGCGCCTCATGGCTCGAACCGCTCCCCGGCGAAGTTCATGAACTTGGGGTACTCCTTCTGGAAGGTCAGGATCACGTCGCCCACGGGCCCGTTGCGGTGCTTGGCGATGATGATGTCCGCCTCGCCGGGCCGCTCAGAGTCCTTCTCGTAGTACTCCTCGCGGTAGATGAACATGACGAGGTCTGCGTCCTGCTCGATCTGGCCCGA
>DASXCN010000245.1:0-2368 GCA_036491155.1 Solirubrobacteraceae bacterium
CGCGGGCTAGGACAACCCAGGCGCGGCGGGCAGCACCGGCGGCGCCCCGAACCGCGACAGGACCGCGGGCAACCCCACCGACCCGTCCTCGCGCTGGCCGTTCTCCAGCAGGGCGATGATGGTCCGTCCCACCGCCACGGCGGTGCCGTTCAGGGTGGCCAGGTGCGTGGGCCGCCCGTCGGTCGGGCGGTAGCGGATGTCGAGGCGGCGCGCCTGGTAGTCGGTGGTGTTGGAGGTCGAGGTGAGCTCCCGGAAGCGGCCCTGGCCGGGCAGCCACCCCTCGATGTCGAACTTGGAGGCCGCGGAGGCGCCGAGGTCGTCGACGGCGATCGCCACCACGCGGTAGGGGATCTCGAGGTCCTGCATGATCGATTCCTCGATGGCCAGCAGGCGCTGGTGCTCGTCGCCGGCGGTGTCGGGCTCGACGAAGCAGAACATCTCGACCTTGTCGAACTGGTGCACGCGGAAGATGCCGCGGGTGTCCTTGCCGGCGGCGCCCGCCTCGCGGCGAAAGCAGCTGGAGAAGCCCGCGTAGCGCAGGGGCAGCTCGTCGGCGGACAGGATCTCGTCGCGATGCATCGAGGCCAGCGCCACCTCGGAGGTCCCCACCAGGTAGAGATCGTCGTCGGGCAGCGTGTAGATCTGCTGCTCGGTGTCGGGCAGGAAGCCCGTCCCGTACAGGGCCTGCTCACGCACGAGAACAGGTGGGATGACCGGCTCAAAACCCTGGCCCCGGAGCTTGTCCAGCGCGTAGCTGACCAGGGCGAGCTCGAGCATGGCCAGGTCGCCGCGCAGGTAGGCAAAGCGCGATCCCGAGAGCCGGGCGCCGCGCTCCATGTCGATCCGGGGGCCGGCGAGCTCCAGGTGGTCGCGCCCCTCGGGCTTGCCCTCGCCCACCTCGCGCAGCACCGTGTCCTCATCAGGGGCGTCGCCTGAGGGCAGATTGGGCAGCGAGGTCAGCGCGGTGTCACGCTCAGCGCGCAGACGGGTCTCGTCATCGGACAGCGCGCGGCCGCGGGCGGAGAGGTCGGCGAGCTGCGCCCGCTGCTCGGGGCTGGGGGCGCCCTTCAGCGCCTTGCTCGCGGCGTTCTGCTCAGAGCGCAGCTGCTCGAGCTCGGTGGTCAGCGCCCGCCATTGCTCGTCGAGCTCGAGCACCCGGTCGACGGTCGCCGCCGCGTCGGGCCCCCGGCGCGACAGCGCGGCGCGCACGGCGTCGGGGTCGCGTCGGATCAGCCTGATGTCGAGAACGGCCGCGCCTCCCTACGGGTGCCGAGTCGTCACTGGCTGCCGGCCGGTAGCGTCCCGATCGGCTTGTGCTGGCAGGTGAGGACCCCGGTCTCCCGGGGCGCCTGGCGGCCGGCGTAGGTGGCGACGAACTTGGCGACGGCGAGGGCATCGGGGCCCACGACGACGTTCTGAGGCATGTAGGCCCCCGAGAACCCACCGTTCTCGATGGCGTAGAGCACGCGGTCGATCGGGCGCTCGCAGCGCTGGTTGAAGTTCGGGCCGCTGGTCGCCTGGGCCGTTCGGATGTTCGACGCCGAACCGTTGGCGGCGGCGTAGGAGAGGGAGTGGCAGCCCGAGCAGCGCTGCTGGAAAAGGACCGCTCCGCTGTGCAGCGCCGCCAGGTTCTTGGGGACTGCGATGCGCTGCGTGCCACACGCGGCGGCGACGACGGCGACCGCGACCGCAGCCGTGCCGAGCGCCAGGATCTTCGCCAACCCGCTCATCGGGCAGGGATCATAATCGGGACGCCGTGCGTACGAGGCGCCCTCCCCTCCCGCTGTTCGCCGCCGTGCTGACGGCGCTCACCTTGGCCGCCTGCGGCCACACGACGACCGTCGGCACCGGGCGCACGCTGCAGATCGCGCTCAACGAGTACCGCGTCACGCCCCAGGACATCCGGGCGCAGACGGGCCTGCTGACGATCTTCGTGCACAACTACGGGCGCCTGACGCACAACCTGGTGATCAGCCTCGGCGGCCAGACAGAGGCCGCGACCAAGCCGATCGCCCCCGGCCAGACCGAGGAGCTCGACGCCGCGCTGGGGCCCGGCCACTACCTGATGGCGTCCTCGATCCTGTCCGATCAGGCGCTGGGTGCCTACGGCACATTGACCGTGCACTGACCGTTGCAGGAGGCGAGGGTCGGGCGGCGAAGCTAAGCCCACCCCCGGCGCCGGCTTGTGCGACGTTCGCCACCGCAGTACTCACAACAACAGCGCGATCGTCCTCCTACGGCGGCAACCAGAGGTGCTGACGCCGGGGGGTGACTTACCCGCCGGTTCCCGCCGCCCGGATCAGCAGCACCAGGATCACCAGCGCGGCCAGCACCATCACCCCCAGCTCGCGCTGCAGGACGGACACCA
>DASXCN010000246.1:0-3374 GCA_036491155.1 Solirubrobacteraceae bacterium
ACTCCCCCGGCGGTGGCGGCGCGCTACCCGGATCTCGCGGGCCGCGTCGCGGTCGTCACGGGCGGCTCGCGCGGGATCGGGGCCCAGACGGCCCGCGCGCTGGCCGCCAACGGCGCCGACGTCGCCCTCATCGCCCGTGACGAGCAGGCCCTGGCCGAGGTGGCCTCCGGGATCGCCGCCGCGGGCGGGAACGCGCTGCCGATCCGGGCCGACGCCACCGTCGAGGACGACATCGCGCGGGCGGCCACCGCGATCACTGGCCGGCTGGGGCCGGTCGACATCCTGGCCCCGTTCGCGGGCGGCAACGGCATGCCCGTGCCCACGGCGCAGGAGACCGTCACCCACTGGCGCGAGGTGGTCGACTCCGAGCTCACCTCGATGTTCATCTGCGTCCACGCCTTCCTGCCGGGGATGATCGAGCGCCGCCGCGGCGCGATCGTCACCATGGCGTCGGCGGCGGCCCGGCAGGCGGCCCGCTCCAGCGCCGCCTATGCCGCGGCCAAGGCGGGCGTGGTCGCCTTCACCCGCCACCTCGCGGCCGAGGTCGGCCCCGACGGCGTCCGCGTCAACTGCGTCGCGCCCTCGGCGACCTTGAACGAGCGGATGCTGACCTGGACGACCGAGGAGCAGCGCACGCAGCTCGCGGCTTCGTTCCCGCTGAGGCGGATCGGCCAGCCCGAGGACGTGGCCGCCGCGACGCTGTTTCTCGCATCGGACGCGTCGGCGTGGATCACCGGCGTCACGCTCGACGTCGCCGGCGGCAAGATCATGGTCTGAGCGATCAGCGCACGTGCAGCGAGGTCTGCGCCGCCGAGGCGCGGACCGCAGTGGTGGCTCGCACGGCCACGGTCACGTGGAGCACGGCGTGGTGCAGTGCGGAGGGCGTGAGCGGGAGGCTGAGCACCTGACGCCCGGGGCGCAGCCTCAACGCGCGCGCGTACACCGTGCGGGTGCTCGCCACCGCGGCGTGGCCGTGGCGGGCGGTGGGCTGAAGGGCGATCCGCACCTGGGCCACCAGGGGCGTGCCCTGGCCGGCGACGGCCAGCGCGACGGCGGGACCCAGCATGACCGGCACCGACAGGCGCCGCCCGGCGCGATGGGGCCGTCCCAGCGACAGCGTGGCGTTCACCGGTGCCCGCCAGGCCGCGGCGGCGCAGGCGGTCGCGGCGTTCCACCCGCCGCTCGCCGGCTGCGCCACGCACACCCTGTAGGTCCCGGTGGGCAGGCCCAGGCCGGCGACCCGGTTGGCGGTCAGGTTGAGCGTCTTGACCACCGCTCCGGACGCCGTCGTTGCGGTCGCCGTGACCGGTGCCGGTGACTGGCTCACAGTGGCCACGTGGTTACTCCACAGGCCCACGGCCAGCGACGGGTCAGACTCGGTGGCCCACACCCCGGGGGCGAAGGGAGCGCCGGCCCCGTCCGGACCTGCATCGGCGGAGCCACTTGGCCACAGCGGCGCCGCGTACCCCGGTCCCGGCCGGTGGATGAACTGGATCATCCCGGGGACGAGCTGAGAGCCCGGCACGTCCACCACCATCGTGTCGCCCTGTCCGGCCGACGCATTGTCCAGGCCATCGAGGTTCATCTCCGAGATGGTGACCTGGAGATCGCCGGTGGCGGAGACCGGCGCGCCGACCGCGTCGACGATGGCCACATGACCGGTGTCGTTGCCGACCGCCTGGCGTGACCACACCATCACGTCGCCGGCCCGCGGATCGCCGTCGACCGCCAGGCCCTCGGCCCGGGCGTGGCCGGCCCAGGTCCAGGCATCCCAGTCGTTCACCGGATCGATCGACGGCGGAGCGCGGTCGTTCCAGATGTCGGCGCGCATGATGCCGACGTAGTAGGTGCACTGGCCCCAGCCATACGGGGAGCCCGCCGGCTGGGCCATCCACGCCGACGCGTCCTCGGTCATCCACCAGCACACCGGCGCCGCGGCGGTGCTCGACCTGGCGGGGCAGGGGCGCACATTCCGGGTCACGCCGGCCGGCGTCGGCTGCCACTGCTCGGGCGCGACGTCAGCCAGGCTCGAGGCCGTGCCGAAGCTCACGCTGCCAAGCAGCGCGAGGAGCACGCAGAGGCCCAGCCGACGCCGGAACATGAGTGCAGCGTCGGCACCCAGCCCCATCGAACTGATTTACGGGCCGCTGGCCTCGGCGTTCCGTCCAGGGTTTCCGGCGCGCGGACCGCCGCGCCGCCGGCGCGCGCACCGCCATGCAGCGCTCAGCCGATGCCGCGCGCGACGCACAGACGCTGGAGCTGCTCCATGGCCTCGGCGGTGCGGGTGGGCAGGGCCTGCAGGGCGGCGGCGGCGGCGCGCAGGTCGGGGATGGTGGCGGCGCGGGCCTCGAGCGCGAAACGGCCGAGCCAGCGGACGGCGGCGCGCTCGTAGCGGTCGGGGTCGCCGTCGCGCAGGACCAGGCAGATCCGCAGCGCGTCGTCCAGCGCGATCTGGGGCAGCTCCCGGGCGGCCCCCAGGACCAGCATCTCGTTGCCGGTCTCGAGCGCCCGCCGAAAGCGGGCGTAGGGGCTGCCGTCGCTGGTCATCGAACGTATGTTCGCACAGCCGTCAACCCATGGCCGCCAACCCCGGTTGGGTCTGGGAAGGGCTGGGTAGGCCCCCTGGCGAAGGTGAGAGCATCGCCCCGTCCGGCGCCGGGCAGAGAATGACGGGACGCCCGGCTCACCGTGGCGACCAACCACCGGAGGAGAACATGATCACAGGGCTCGTCGGAGTTCTTGTGGCGCTTGCGATCGTGCTGGTGCTGCTCAAGGTCGCGCTCATCGGCGGGATCCTCGGGCTCGTGGCACTGGTCATGCTCGTGCTGTTGGTGCTGGGCCGGATCTGACCCGCCCGGCGCGGCCGCCCCCCTTCGAAGGGGACCAGGCCGCCGGGTCAGGCCGCGGGCGGCAGGTCCGGGTCGTCCCCGTCCCCGCCGTCGTCCCCGTCGCCGCCGTCGCCGCCGTCGTCGCCGTCGTCGCGCTCGGAGCGTTGGCGCTGCTCGAGCTTGTGCCGGAGGTAGCCGGCCTTCTCGGAGCGGCGGCGGTGACGCGCCGCCTCGGCGTCGGTGTCAGCCTCGGCGATCTGCTCGCTCTCGGCGTGTTCCTGCCGGCGCTGCTGGCGCCGCAGCTCCTCGACCGAGAGATCGTCCCCGCTCATCGGCGAAACGATAGACCGCCGGGCGGCTCCTGGCCGGCACGTGCGTGCGATACCGTGCGCGCGTGATTCCCTGCAGGCTGGTCTGCGCACTGGCGATGGCGGCAAGCCTGGCCGTGGCCGGCTGCGGATCGGGCAAGTCGTCTTCGGCGACGAGCCGGGTGGACTTCAAGACCGGCTTCAC
Organism: Solirubrobacteraceae bacterium; assembly: GCA_036491155.1. Taxonomy (GTDB): domain Bacteria; phylum Actinomycetota; class Thermoleophilia; order Solirubrobacterales; family Solirubrobacteraceae; genus Palsa-465. The sequence goes on from DASXCN010000246.1 coordinate 3,342, forward strand.
CACCAGCCACAGCCAGTTCGTGGCCCTGGCAAC
>DASXCN010000247.1:0-1887 GCA_036491155.1 Solirubrobacteraceae bacterium
GTCAGCTCGGCGAGCGGCTCGAGGTCCTCGACGTCGGATTCCAGCTGACGAAATACGCCCAGCTTGCGGCTGGCCCGCGCATGCTCGGCGCTGACCTTCGCCGCGCGCTCCTGGTCGTCCCAGAAGCCGGCGGCCCCCATCTCCGCTTCCAACGCGGAGGTGCGCTGAGCTAGCTCAGCGGGGTCAAAGATAGTCCGAGAGCAGGGTGAGCTGCCCGCGGATTGCCGCGAGTCGCTGGGGGAGCGGCTCTGAGGGGGCGGTCGCCATACGGCCGCTCACGTTAGCAACCGCTCCACCGTCATCGCCGATGTTAGGTTCAGGTTGGGCTCGGGCCGGGTAGGGGTTGCAGGTATCGGCTGCTACTTCAGAGGGAGGCTCCGCCGTGTACAAGCAGGTACTCGACCCCGTGTCCCATTCGCTGGGACTCACCTCGATCTTTGCAATCCTGCCGCTCCTGACGCTGTTCGTTCTGCTCGGGATCGTGCGGCTCAAGGCGCAATGGGCGTCGCTCTGCGCGCTCGCGGTGGCGCTCCTGGTGGCGGTCATCGTCTATCCGATGCCGGTGGGCCAGGCGGCCGACTCGGCGCTCGAGGGGGCGGCATTCGGCTTCTGGCCGATCATGTGGATCGTCCTCAACGCCCTGTGGATCTACCACATGACCGAGTCCACCGGATACTTCGCGGTCCTACGCCGCGCGTTCAGCATGGTCTCCAACGACATGCGCGTTCAGGTCGTTGTGATCGCCTTCTGCTTCGGCGCGCTGCTGGAGGCGCTGGCAGGCTTCGGCACCCCACCGGCCATCTGCAGCGTGATGCTCGTGGGATTGGGCTTGAGCCCCATCCGCGCGGTCGCCGTGGCGCTGGTGGCGGACACCGCGCCGGTCGCGTTCGGCGCCATCGCCATCCCCATCACGACGCTCGGCCAGGTCACCGGGCTCCCGGTCCACGATCTGAGCAGCATGGTTGGGCGCCAGACCCCGTTCCTCGCGTTGATCCTGCCGTTCATCCTGGTCTTCATGGTCGACGGGCTCCGCGGCGTCAAGGCCGTGTGGCCGGCGGCTCTGACCGCGGGCTTTACGTTCGCCGTCCTCCAGTTCGTCATGTCCAACTACATCTCGATGGAGCTGACCGACATCGTCGCGTCGCTGGGCTCGGCCGGCGCGCTCGTGATGTTCCTGCGGGTCTGGCAGCCCAGCGCGCCCGCCCTGCCGACGACATCGCGAGGCCGACAGCGAGCGGCGATCGCCGGCGGGAGCTCCGCCGATGCCGCCTTCGAGCGTAACGTCCGCACGCGCTCCGCCGACGACGACGGGCCACCCCCGAGCCGCAAGGACATGCTGCTCGCGTTCGCGCCCTACGCGATCATCGTGGTCGTCCTCGGCATCATGAGCCTGCACCCGGTCCTGAACTGGCTCGACGGCGCGACGACGAAGTTCTCCTGGCCGGGGCTGAACGTGCTCAACGGCAAGGGCGAGGCGCCGACCAGCGAGCTCTTCAAGCTCAACTGGTTCACCGCGGCCGGCACCGGACTCTTGATCTCGGGCATCCTCACCGCGCTCGTGCTGCGGGTCAATCCGCTGCGCGCCATGCGCCTCTACTGGAAGACGCTCATCCAGATCAAGTGGGCGCTGCTCACCGTCATGACCGTGCTGGCCATCGCCTATGTGATGAACATGTCGGGCCAGACGATCACGCTGGGAACCTGGGCAGCGGGCGCGGGTGGGTTCTTCGCCTTCCTGTCACCGATCATCGGCTGGTTCGGGACCGCGGTCACCGGCTCTGACACCTCGACCAACTCCCTGTTCGGCGGCCTGCAGGTGGCGGCGGCCAAGCAGTCGGGGCTGTCGCCCACCCTACTGGCGGCCGCCAACAGCTCGGGCGGCGTCCT
>DASXCN010000248.1:0-3507 GCA_036491155.1 Solirubrobacteraceae bacterium
CGGCGTGCTCCCCACCGATCTGCGCAAGCCCTACGACGCCCGGGAGATTATCGCTCGCATCGTCGACGGCTCGCGCTTTCACGAGTTCAAGGAGCTCTACGGCCCGACGCTGGTCACCGGCTTTGCCCACATCCACGGCCATCCGGTCGGGATCCTGGCCAACAACGGCATCCTCTTCTCCGAGTCAGCGCTCAAGGGCGCGCACTTCATCGAGCTCTGCGATCAGCGCAAGACCCCGCTCGTCTTTCTGCAGAACATCACGGGCTTCATGGTCGGGCGCGACTACGAGGCCGGCGGCATCGCCAAGCACGGCGCCAAGATGGTCACCGCGGTCTCCACCGCGCGCGTGCCGAAGCTGACGGTGATCGTTGGGGGCTCATTCGGCGCGGGCAACTACGGAATGTGTGGGCGCGCCTACTCGCCTCGGCTGATGTGGATGTGGCCCGGGGCGCGGATAAGCGTCATGGGCGGCGAGCAGGCGGCCGCCGTGATGACCGAGGTGGGCCAGGCGGAGACCGGCGCGCAACTGCGTGAGCAGTACGAGCGCCAGGGCCACCCCTACTACGCCACGGCGCGCCTGTGGGACGACGGGGTCATCGATCCACGCGACACCCGAGACGTCCTGGGGCTGGCGCTCTCGGCCGCGGGGAACGCGCCGCTCGACGACATCCGCTACGGCGTGTTCAGAATGTAGGCATGCCCCAGAGCCTGGACACGGTCACCTCACCCGACGGCGTCACGATCGCCTACGAGCGTTCCGGGCGCGGCCCGGCGCTGGTCATCGTCAACGGCGCGCTGAGCACCCGGGAGACCGGCGCCCCGCTGGCGCCGCTCCTCGACGGCCACTTCACCCTGTACCGCTATGACCGCCGCGGGCGCGGCGACAGTTCCGACAGCGGGTCCTCCACGCCTCAGAACGAGATCGAGGACCTGGCGGCGCTGGTGACCGCGACCGGCGAAGCGCCGTTCGTCTTCGGCCAATCGTCGGGTGCGGCGCTGTCGCTGGAAGCCGCCGCGGCCGGGGTCCCGATTCGCAGCCTCGTCGTCAACGAGCCACCCTACGTGCCCGGTCCCGGCACCGCCGCCGAGACCGCGAGCGAGCTGACGGCGCTGTCCTCCGACGGGCGGCGCGATGAGGCCGTCGAGCGGTTCATGCAGAGCACCGGGATGCCCGAGGCGATGATCGAGCAGGTGAGGGGGTCGCAGGGATGGCAGCCGCTGCTGGCCCTGGCTCACACGCTCGCCTACGACGTGCGCCTGCTCAACGAGGGCGTGGTCCCGGCCGATCGCCTGAGCGACATCACGTGCCCGGTGCTGGGTACAACCGGGAGCCTGAGCCCGCCCTGGGCCGAGGCATCGGTGCGTGCGGTCGCCGCCGCGGTGCAGAACGGCGAGTGGCGCGTGCTCGAGGGCCAGTCGCACAACGTCGCCCCTGAGGTGCTGGCGGCGGTCATGCGTGAGCGCTTCCTGATGCAGGCGTGAGCCGCGTCTTCGTCACCGGTTCGGCCGACGGGCTGGGCAGGCTGAGCGCGGCACAACTCGTCGGCGCCGGCCACGACGTGGTCCTGCACGCGCGCAGCGACGCCCGCGGGCGCGAGGCCTTGGACGGCGTGCCCGGCGCAGCGGGCGTGCTCATCGGCGACCTCTCCTCGCTCGCCCAGACCCGGGCGCTGGCGCAGAGGGCCAACGAGGGCGGGCGCTTTGACGCGATCATCCACAACGCCGCCCTCGGCTATCAGGTCTCCGGCCGATCGGAGACCGAGGACGGCCTGGCCGCGCTGTTCGCGGTCAACGTCCTCGCGCCCTATCTGCTCACCGCGCTGATGAGGCGGCCTGACCGCCTCGTCTACCTGTCCTCGGGGATGCACAGCAGCGGTGACCCGTCGCTTGAGGACCTGCAGTGGCGCGACCGCCGTTGGGACGGCGTCCAGGCCTACTCGGACTCCAAGCTGTTGGACCTCGCGCTCGCCTTCGCCGTGGCCCGTCTGTGGCCGGACGTCCGCTCCAACGCGGTGACGCCCGGCTGGGTGGCAACCAGGATGGGCGGACCGGGCGCTCCTGACGACCTGGCCCTCGGCGCCGACACCCAGGCCTGGCTGGCCGTCTCAGACGAGCCCGCGGCGCGCGTGACCGGGCGCTACCTGTATCACCGCACCGAGCGCCCGGCCGACCCTGCCGCGTCTGACCCGGCGGTCCAGGACGGGCTGCTGGCCGCGTGCGCGCAGCTGAGCGGCGTCGACCTCTAATCCGCTCCCGCCGCCTGCGGCTGCTGGGGCTGTGCTCCCGAGCGCGCGGCCGAAGCCTCGAAGTCCCGGCTGCGGATGAGCACCAGCGTGAGGACGGCCGCCACGAGGGAGAGGATGGCGCCGACCAGGAAGATCTCGTTCATCCCCGTGACGAAGGCGGTGCGTACGGCGTGGATGGCCGCCGGCCGGGCTTGCGCTGGAAGGGAGGTCAGGCCGCCGGCCGCCCCGCTGCCCTGGGAGATGTCTGAGGCCAGGCGCTGCGCCGCTGCCGGCGGCACCGGGGAGCCGCTCAGCAGCGAGATCACATGGGTCCGCACGGTGTGGGTGAACAACGATCCCAGTCCGGCGATCCCGGTGGCGATGCCGATCTGGCGAAACGTCGAGTTGATGCCGCTGGCCATCCCCGCGCGGTCGGGGGTGACGACGCCGATCGCGGTCGACGCCAGCGGCGGGTTGACCAGGCCCACTCCCGCGCCGGCCAGGATGAAGCCGGGAATGAGGTGCGTCCAGCCCGAGCCCTCGGTGAGTCCCCGCATGAGCAGGAGCCCGACGCCCACCAGGGCCAGTCCGGGAGCGATGAGGAAGCGGATCGGCACCGTCGAGGTCGCCCGCCCCGCCAGGGTGGAGGTGCTCAGGATCGCCCCCGAGAGCACCAGGAAACGCAGCCCGGTCTGAAGCGGTGAGTAGTCCAGGATGTCCTGCAGGTAGAGCGTCAGGTACAGAAACAGCGCGAACAGCCCACCCGACAGCGCAAAGGCCGCGATCAGCCCGCCGTTGAAGGTGGGCTTGCGAAACAGCTTGAGGTCGAACATCGCGCGGTCGCCCTGGACCATCTCGGCCACCACGAACGCGACCAGCAGCACCGCGGACCCGATCAGGCAGGCCAGGATCTCCGTCGAACCCCACCCCTTGGCGTTGCCCTTGATCAGCGCGTAGACGAGCGCGCCGAGCGCGCCGCTGAAGGTGATGACCCCGATGTAGTCGGGCCGCCGGGCCCCGGGCTGACGCGACTCCTCCACCTGATAGACCGTGATGGCCACGGCCACGACGCCGATGGGGACGTTGACGAGGAAGATCCACCGCCACGACAGCCCCGTGGTCAGTGCCCCGCCTACCACCGGGCCGATCGCCACCGCCAGCCCGGTGATCGCGCCCCAGATCCCGAAGGCGGTCCCGCGCTCACGCCCCTGAAACGCGCTGCCCAGCAGCGCCAGCGAGGTGGAGAACATGGCGGCGCCGCCCACCCCCTGCGCGCCGCGCG
>DASXCN010000249.1:0-2959 GCA_036491155.1 Solirubrobacteraceae bacterium
ACGAGGACAAGCTCACCTCCTATGGGGTGAGCAACTTCGACGTCACCCAGCTCGAGCGCGCGCTCGACGTCGGCGTGCCCGCGGCGGTCCAGAACGGCTACTCGCTGCTCGAGCGCCACGACGATGCCGACGTGATCCCGCTGTGCGCGCGCAGCGGCATCGGCTACATCGTGTTCAGCCCGCTGTGCGGCGGGTGGCTGACCGGTAAGTACCGGCGCGGAGCGGCCTATCCCTTCGGCTCGCGCATGACCCAGCGGCCCGAGCCCTACGAGGCCCTGGCCACCGACGCGACCTTCGACCGCCTGGAGTGGCTGGAGCGGCTCTCCACCGACCGGGGCACTTCGATGGCCGGGACGGCGCTGGCGTGGCTGCTCGCTGACGACCGCATCGCGCAGGTCGTCGTCGGGCCCGGCCGCCCGCAGCACCTCGAGCCGATCCGGGAAGCGGTCGAGCATCCCCTCACCCCCGACGAACGCCGGCAGATCACGGAGGCATTCAGCTGATGCGCGTCCTCACCCTCTCTGACGCCGACATCCACGCGTCCCTGTCGCCCGCGGTCTGCGAGCAGGCGATGGCGGCCGTACTGGCGGCGCGCGCCCGCGGCGACGCCTTCAACCCGTTGCGCTCCGTGACCATCCCGCCGGGCGCCGCCGGGTTCATCGGCCTCATGCCGGCCTACGCATCGGCCGGCGCGGCGGCGGGTACCGACGCGGACGGCGCCGTCGGCGCGGCGTTCGGGCTCAAGGCGATCTGTCTCATCCCCGCCAACCCGGCCCGCGGCCTGGACGCCCACCAGGGGACGGTGCAGCTCTACGACGGGGAGACCGGGATGCCGACGGCGATCCTCAACGCTTCGGCGGTCACCGAGATCCGCACCGCGGCGGTCACCGCGGTGGCCACCCGCGCCCTGGCCCGTGAGAGCGCCCGCGTCCTGGCCATGCTCGGCGCCGGTGTGCAGGCCCGCTCACACCTCGTCGCCCTCGCCGACGTGCGCCCGTGGGACGAGGTCCGCGTCTACGCCCCCACCACCGCGCACGTCGAGGCGCTGCGCGAGACCCGGGCCGACATCGTGGTCGCGGCGTCGGCTCGCGACGCGGTGCAGGGCGCCGACGTGGTCGTCGTCGCCACCAGCGCCAAGCGCCCGGTGCTCGAGCACGCGTGGCTGGCGGCAGGGGCGCACGTCAACGCGGTCGGGGCCAGCTCCCCCACGGCGTGGGAGATCGAGCCCGCCACGGTGGCCGCTGCCGCGCTGTTCTGCGACAGCCGCCAGTCGGTGCTGCACGAGGCCGGCGAGTTCAAGCTCGCCGCCGAGGAGGGACTGATCGCGGGTGAGGATCACATCCGCGCCGAGCTGGGGGAGGTGGTGGCGGGCGCGCATCCGGGGCGCGGGTCAGACGACGAGCTCACCCTGTTTCGCTCGCTGGGCATCGGCGTCGAGGATCTCGCCGCGGCGCAGGTCGCGGTGCAGAACGCCCGCCGGCTCGGACTCGGGACCGAGGTGGAGCTGTGATCGCCCTGGACGAGATCCGCGCCGCCCGCGAGCGCATCGCCGACCTCGCCGTCCGCACCCCGCTCATCCGCTTGCACGTCGACGACGCCCCCGCTGAGATCTACCTCAAGCTCGAGACCCTGCAGCCCATCAACTCGTTCAAGATCCGCGGCGCGGGCAACGCCATCCGCCGCGCGCCCGCGGAGCAGCGCGCGCAGGGGCTGCTCACCGCGAGCGCCGGAAACATGGCGCAGGGGGTGGCCTGGGTGGCCCGCGAGCTGGGACTGAGCGCCACCATCGCCGTCCCCGAGCACGCGCCCGAGGCCAAGCTCTCGGCCATCGAGCGGCTCGGCGGCCGCGTCCTGAAGGTGCCCTACGACGACTGGTGGCAGGCCATCGTCACCTCGGAGATCCCGGGGGAGGAGGGCCTCTTCGTCCATCCCGTCGCCGACGAGGGAGTCATGGCCGGCAACGGCACCATTGGCCTGGAGATCCTGGAGGACCTGCCTGACCTCGACACCGTGGTCATCCCGGTGGGCGGGGGCGGGCTGACGGTGGGGATCGCCAGCGCAATCAAGGCGATCAAGCCCGATGTCCGCGTCGTCACCGCCGAGCCCGAGACCGGGGCGGCGCTGCACGCCGCCTTCGCCGCCGGCGGGCCGGCCGACGTCGACTACCAGCCGTCGTTCGTGGACGGCTCGGGCAGCCGCCGGGTGCTTGACCCGATGTGGCCGCGCCTGCGCGAGGTCGTCGACGAGGCCGTCGCGGTCCCGATCGCCGACACCGAGGCGGCGGTCCGCACGCTGGCCGAGCGCGTGCGCGTCATCGCCGAGGGCGCCGGGGCGCTCTCCACTGCCGCGGCGCTGGCCGGCCGGGCCGGCACGGGGAAGGTGGTGTGCGTCGTGAGCGGCGGCAACATCAACCTGGCCACCCTGGCCGCAATCCTCAACGGCCCGGGAGCGTCATGACCGAGGTGGAACGCAATGAGCCCATCCTCGACGGGCCGGGGGGCTCCGACTACGAGCGCTACCTCCGTACCGACGAGCTGCTGGCCCTCCAGAAGAGCCCCGAGGAGCAGGTCCACCGCGACGAGCTCCTCTTCCAGACCGTCCACCAGTCCTCGGAGCTGTGGCTCAAGCTCGCCGTCTCCGAGGTCGAGGCGGCCACGCGCCTGATCGACGCCGAGGACCCTCTGGGGGCCGTGCGGCTCCTGCGCCGCGTCGTGCTGTGCCTGCGCGAGGTCACCGAGGGCATGGACATGCTGGACATGCTCGATCCCTGGGACTACAACACCGTCCGCACCGTCCTGGGCCACGGCTCGGGCTTTGACTCCCCGGGCTTTCGCAACCTGGCCCGGGCGACCCCCGCGCTGGGCGCCGCCTTTGACCGCGCCCTGGAGCGCGCCGGGGTGAGCTTCGTCGAGCTCTACCGCCACGGGGCCGAGCACCAGGCGCTCAACCAGCTGGCCGA
>DASXCN010000250.1:0-1510 GCA_036491155.1 Solirubrobacteraceae bacterium
GATGAGGCGCTTGCTGCGGTCGATGGCGGCTGCCCCGACGGAGTCCTGATCGATATCAATCTGGTGGGACACGACGGGTTCCAGGTGGCGGCGGCACTCGCGGCGCGCTGTCCCGCGCTTCCGATTGTCCTGATGTCATCTGAGGCCGACGGGGTCGACGGCCCGCAACTCCAGCGCTGTGGCGCCACCGCGTTCGTGCCCAAGACGGCGCTGGCGACAACTGATCTCCGCCAGTTCTTCGGCGGTACGCCACCGGACGCCTGAGAGCAGCTGCGGCCATAACTGCCGGTCGGTGCGTCAGGCCTGAAGGTACTTCAAAACGGCTGCGACCCGGCGGTGTTGCTCCGGCGACTGAGCCAGTCCGAGCTTGTCGAAGATGCTCGTGATGTGCCGTTCGACGCCGGCGACGGTGACGACGATCTGTTCGGCGATTCCGGCGTTCGAGCGCCCTTCGGCCATCAAGGACAGGACCTCGCGCTCGCGCTTGGTCAGCCTGTCCAGTGGGCTGTTCAGGCGCTTGCGGCCAACGAGCAGCGCGACCACATCCGGATCGAGCGCAGACCCGTCGGCAGCGACGCGACGCACCGCATCGGTGAACACAGCCACATCGCCGACCTTGTCCTTGAGGAGGTAACCCACGCCCTCGGCTCTGTCTCCAACCAGATCGAGCGCGTAGCGGCCCTCCAAGAACTCCGAGAGCACCAGCACGCCCACGTCCGGATCGCTGGCCCGGATCTCCAGCGCGGCGCGCAGCCCGTCATCCGTACGGTCTGGCGGCATCTGAATGTCGACGACGAGGACGTCGGGACGATGAGCGCGGGTCTTCCTGACGACGTCCCGTGCGTCACCGGCAGCCGCGACGACCTCAAATCCGTGGGCTTCGAGCACACGGATCAGCCCCTCTCGAAAGATGGGGTGATCCTCACCCACGACCACCCGGGTGGCGGCCGCCTCGTCCACGCCAGCAACTATACGATCTGCCGTCGCACGGCTTGCTCGCCGTAGGCCACTCTGGAATCATTGCGGCGACCTTGCGACGGGCCTCACGCCTCTTGACGCCGGGTGCGGTGGGCGAGCTCCCGGTAGCGCTGGTTGCCACAGCGGTCGCCGTCGCGATCTGCACGGCGATCATCTACCCCCTCAAGCACGTCGCCCCCGTCGACTCTCTATCCATCGTCTACATGGTCGCGGTGCTGCTCATCTCCGCGACCTGGGGACTGTGGTTCGGGGTGATCGCCGCCATCGCGAGCGTGCTCGCGTTCGACTACTTCCAACTGCCTCCGTCAGGGAGCCTCTCGCTTCGCGACGGCAAAGACTGGGTTGCTTGCGCCACCTTTGTGATCGCCGCCACGCTCGGGGGTTACGCCGCACGCGTCGCGCACTCCCGTTCCGAGCTGATCGCCTCCCGGGCGCGAATCATCGCCGCCGCCGACGCCGCCCGTGAGCGCCTCGCGCGCGATCTCCACGACGGCACTCAGCAGCGACTGGTCACGACGGTCGTCAACCTGCA
>DASXCN010000251.1:0-4226 GCA_036491155.1 Solirubrobacteraceae bacterium
GATCTGCTTGTAGACCATCCCGCGGGCGAGGCGGCGCAGGACATCGACCTCACGGCTGGACATCGGGCACGGCTCCACCTGGCGGGGACGCTCGCCCGACGCCGGCAGCGGCAGCTCGTACATGACCTTGCGCAGGCTGGCAGGGGTCAGGCCGACGGTGCGGGCCACCGCCAGCAGCTCCGACGGGGTGATCGACCCGCCCAGCACATAGTGGGCGAGCATGTCCGCAAGACGCACGAGGGCGGCCTCACCGGTCGCGTCCTCGGCGTGGTGGCGCTCGATGACCGAGGCGATCGACTTGGGCAGGGCCCAGCGGCGGGCCAGCACGCCACCGACCAGAGCGTGGTCGACGCCCAATTCGCGGCGCTCGCGCTGGAGGCGATCCTCCGGGGTGCGCGCCTCGCCGTGGACCTGCGACGGGTAGCCGGGGTACGCGTGGACGAGCACGAGCTTGCCGATGTCGTGCAACAGCGAGGTCACCATCAGCCGGTCACGGGCCTCGTAGCCGATCTCGCGGGCGAGGCGATCGGCGGCGCGCTGCGTGGCCACCGAGTGCAGACGGAAGCGCTCCGGGATTCCCTGCCAGACGGCCGTGCGCTCAAAGAAGTCAAAGGTGCGAGCGCGGCTGGCGATCGCGTGCACGGTGCGGGGGGTGAGCACGTCGATGCCGGCGACCACGCTGTCGACGCGGCCGGCGGTCGGCCCCTCGACCTGGTTGGCGAGGCGCACGACGGTGACGGCCAGGGCCACGTCGGCCTCGACGGCGGCCACGACGTCGCCGACGGACGGCTCGCCGTCCTCGAAGAGGCGCAGGACGCGGTTGCGCGACTCCACCAGCACCGGGTAGGCCTCGAGGGCCTCGAAGGCCGTCGTCAGCCGTCGGCCGTGGCCTTCGTTGTGGTGGCGCTCACGCGTGGCGTACGGGTCAGTCGGCACAGCAGTCTTCAAAGCAGCGGTTGCCACCGGGACCTCATCCCTTCCTACCCGTTCGCGGGCACGTCAGAGTCGCAGAGTTGGGCTTGCTCCCAAGCATTGCCCTTACTATCGGCAGATGAGAGCGGCGGTTTAGCCCTTTCGGGCCTGCGATCAGTGAACGTCGTCTCGCGCGCGGGCCAGAGCGGAGTCGATCCTGGCCAGTGTGTCGTCCTTTCCGAGGAGCGCAACGCTCTCGAAGATACCGGGCGAGACGGTCTGACCGGCGATGGCGACCCGGACCGGTTGAAAAACCTTGCCCGGTTTGGCGTCCAGCCGCTCGACCACCTCCCGCAGCGCGGTCTCGATGTGCTGAGCGTCAAACGGCGCCACCTCGCCCAGCGCGGCACGCGCGGCGGTCAGCGCCTCCACCCCGCCGTCGCGGCGGATGGTCTTGTCAAAGGCCTTGGGGTCGTCGACGGGGCCGTCGAAGAGGAACGAGACGAGCGGCCAGAAGTCGGCGAGCGTCTGGATCTTCTCCTCGGTGATCTCGACCGCACCGCGGAGGCCGGTGCGCCCGGTGAACGCCTCCAGGCGCCGGGTGAGCTCATCGGTGCCCAGCGCGCGCAGGTGGCGGCCGTCGAGGTGGCGCAGCTTCTGCACGTCGAAGATCGCCGGGTTCTTGGAGACGCGCTCCAGGCGGAAGCGCTCAGCGAGCTCGGGGAGGCTGAAGAACTCCTCGTCGGAGGCAAAGCCGGCGCCGAGCAGGGCGATGTAGTTGTCGACGGCCTCGGGGAGGTAGCCGGCCTCGCGCAACTCCTGGACCGAGGCGGCGCCGTGCCGCTTGGAGAGCTTCTTGCCGTCGGGGCCGTAGAGCAGGGACAGGTGCGCGTACTGGGGCACCGGCGCGCCGAGTGCCTGCAGGACCCACAGTTGCTTGGGCGTGTTGGAGATGTGGTCCTCGCCGCGGACGACGTGGGTGATCCCGGCGTCGAGATCGTCGACGGCGACGGCCAGGTTGTAGACCGGCGTGCCGTCCGCGCGGGCGATCACCGGATCGTCCTGATTGGCGTTGGGGAACGCCACCTCGCCCCGGACGATGTCTGAGACGACCGTCTCCCCCGTATCGGGGACCCGCAGGCGAACCGCGCCGGCCGCCTCGGCCTCGCCGCGGAAGCCGCGATCGGTCCCGTGCTGGGCCTTGTAGGCCCTGACGTCGTCGATGGTGGCCGAGGAATGGTAGGCGTGCCCGTCGGCGAGCAGTTGGGCGACGACCTCGGCATGACGGTCGGCGCGCTGAGACTGGAGGATGGGGCCCTCGTCGTAGTCGAGGTTCAGCCACTTCAGAGCGTCGAGGATCTGCTCGACGTTCTCGGGCGTGGAACGCTCCCGATCGGTATCTTCGATGCGCAGGACGAGGGTGCCTCCCTGCCCGCGCGCCAGCAGCCAGTTGTACAGCGCCGTCCGCGCGCCGCCGATGTGCAAGGCGCCGGTGGGGGACGGAGCGAACCGAACACGTAAGGACATAGCTCAACCATGCTAATTGGCGCGCACGTATCACCGGCGGGCGGTCTGGAGAAAGCCGTCGAACGCGGCGAGGAGAAGGGCTGCCAGGCGATCCAGATCTTCAACCAGTCACCGCGCATGTGGCGGCCCACCGCCTACGGCGACGACGACTTCGCGGCCTTCCGCAAGGCGATGAAGCCCAGCCCCATCAAGGCGGTGCTCATCCACGCCGTCTACCTGGTCAACTGCGCCTCCGAGGACCCGGAGATCCGCGACAAGTCCCGGGCCTCGCTCATCCAGTCCCTGCGCGTGGGCGCGGGCATCGGAGCCGCCGGGGTGGTGCTGCACCCGGGATCGGCCAAGCAGGGCGACGTCTCGCAGGCGATCAAGCGGGCCGGCAAGGTGATCTCCGAGGCCCTATCGGAGACTGACCGCTGTCCCCTGCACCTCGAGGACACCGCCGGCGCGGGCGGCACCCTGGGGCGTTCGTTCGAGGAGCTGGGCGAGCTGCTCTCCGCCGCCGGCGACGGCAGGCGCCTCGGGGTGTGCCTTGACTCCTGCCACCTGTTCGCCTCCGGCTACGACATCCGGACCGCCGCCGGGCTGGCCGAGGCGATGGATCAGTTCGACCGCATCGTCGGGATCAAGCGGCTGGGGTCGCTGCACCTCAACGACTCCCAGACGCCGCTGGGCTCCAACCGCGACCGGCACGCCAACATCGGCACCGGCGAGCTCGGCGAGCGCGGTTGCGCCGCCTACCTGTCCGAACCCCGCTTCGACAAGCTGCCGCTGGTGCTCGAGACCCAGGGGCCCGAGCATCAGGGACCCGCGCCTGAGGAGGTTGAGCTGTGCTTCAAGCTGCGCAAGCGGGGCCTGGCCTCTCGGGCGCGAACCAAGGCCCGCGCGGCCGAATCCCGGTAGGTTCCGCCGCCGATGAGCAACCTGACCCGGCCCGGTGACGCCCTCGTGGTGTTCGGCATCACCGGCGACCTCGCCCGCAAGATGACCTTACGCTCCCTGTATCGCCTGGACGAGCGCGGCCTCCTGCACTGCCCGATCATCGGGGTAGCGGTCGATGACTGGACCGACGAGCACCTGCGCCAGCACGCGAACGACGCGGTCACGGCCACCGGCGAGCCCATCGACGACGCCGTGTGGAAGCGGTTCGCCCAGCGGCTGACGTACGTCGGCGGCGACTTCAGCGACGGCGCCACCTACGAACGGGTGGCGGCGAAGCTGGGCGATGCCACCAACCCCGTCTTCTACCTCGAGATCCCGCCGTCGCTGTTTGAGACGGTGATCGCGGGGCTCTCAGAGGCCAAGCTCGTCCAGGATGGTCAGCGGGTCGTCGTGGAGAAGCCGTTCGGGCATGATCTCGCCTCGGCGCGCGCGCTCGCGCGGGACCTGCACAAGTACGTGGACGAGACCCAGCTCTACCGGATCGACCACTTCCTGGGAAAGATCGGGTTGGAGGAGATCCTCTATCTGCGCTTCGCCAACGCGATCCTCGAGCCGCTGTGGAACCGCGGCTATGTCTCATCGGTCCAGATCACGATGGCCGAGAGCTTCGGCGTCCAGGATCGCGGCCACTTCTACGACCCGGTCGGTGCCCTGCGCGACGTCGTGGTCAACCACCTTATGCAGACCATCGCCGGCGTCGCCATGGACGCGCCCGCCGCCGCCGACCCCGACAGCCAGAAGGACGCAAGGCAGGCTGTCTTCGCCGCGATGCCGGACGCCAAGCCCGAGCATTATGTGCGCGGCCAGTACGAGGGCTACCGCGACATCGACGGCGTGCGGGCCAACTC
>DASXCN010000252.1:0-4338 GCA_036491155.1 Solirubrobacteraceae bacterium
CGGCCCCGAGGACACCGAGCTGACCTTCGCGTCGCTCCCGTTCGACCACCCCCTGTGGGTGCTCTACTCCAGCGGCACCACCGGGTTGCCCAAGCCGATCGTCCACGGCCAGGGCGGGATCCTGCTCGAACAGGTCAAGGCTCTGAACCTGCAGATCGACGCCCAGGCCGGCGACCGCGTGTTCTGGTTCTCCACCACCGGTTGGATGATGTGGAACTTCCTCGTCGGAGTGCTGCTCACCGACGCCTCGATCGTTCTCTTTGACGGCAATCCCGGGTATCCGTCGCTGGACCGCCTCTGGGATCTGGCGCAGGACTCGGGGATGACGACGTTCGGGACCAGCGCCGCCTTCATCGCCTCGTGCATGAAGGGCGACGTGCAACCGCGGTCGGGACGTGACCTCGGCGCGCTGCGGGCCGTCGGCTCGACCGGCTCGCCGCTGTCGCCCGAGGGCTTTCAGTGGATCTATGACCACCTCGGCGCCGACACGTGGCTGTTCTCTACCTCCGGAGGCACCGACATGTGCACCGCGTTCGTGGGAGGCGTGCCGACGCTGCCCGTCTATCTCGGCGAGCTGCAGGCGCGGTCTCTGGGCGCCGCGGTGCAGTCGTGGGACGCCGACGGCAAGCCGCTCATCGAGGAGGTGGGCGAGCTGGTCATCACCGAGCCGATGCCGTCGATGCCGATCTTCTTCTGGGACGATGAGGACGGGGAGCGCCTGCGCGAGTCCTACTTCGCGATGTACCCGGGCGTGTGGCGCCACGGGGACTGGATCAAGATCACCGACCGCGGCACCGCGATCATCTACGGGCGCTCGGACTCCACCATCAACCGCGGTGGGGTGCGGATGGGTACCTCGGAGATCTACCGGGCGGTGCTCGACGTCGACGAGGTCGTCGACGCGCTGGTGGTCGACCTGCCCGACACGGACCCCGCCCACCCTGACGGGTGGATGCCGCTGTTCGTCGTCCTGCGCGACGGATCGTCGCTCACCGACGCGCTCGTGGCCGAGATCCGCCGCCGGGTCCGCGAGGACTGCTCGCCGCGCCACGTGCCCAACGAGGTCCGCCAGATCACCGCGGTCCCGCGGACCCTGTCGGGCAAGGTGCTGGAGGTCCCCGTCAAGCGGATCCTGATGGGGACGCCGGCGTCGGAGGCCGCGAGCCGCGAGTCGCTGGCCAACCCCGAGGCCCTGGACTACTTCGTCGCGCTGGCGGCGGGCGCCTCGCCGGCCAGCGCCGGATAGAGCTGGTCCACGAGCCGGTCGGCATAGCCCGGGGTGAGGGGCTGGGCGCTGATCAGCAGGCGGTAGTAGGGGCCAGCTCAGTCATCAGGGCCGGTCATTGTGAAGGTTTGGGGGAATTTCTGCAGGGTATGGGCGCCGTCCTAGGCTCCCTCTTACGGACTTCTTCCCGAACTCTGAAAGGTTCCTCACGGGTAGGTGGTCCTATAGGGAACGACAAAGCAGCCCATCCAGGAGTGAAAGCAAAACCATGAGAAGTGTGAGCCGATGGCTTCCAATCATCGGCGGCGCCATTGCGGGAGGGGTGATCGCGATCATCATCGCCAGCTCGACCACCTCCACGAGAACCGTGACGACGACCGTCGTCCAGCAGGGCAGCTCGAGCACCTCGGCGGAGCCGACGTCGTTCAAGAGCGGGACCGGACTGAGCATCAACCAGATCTACAAGGCGGCCAGCCCCGGCGTGGTGGATATCAGGGTGACCGCGAAGTCGCAGAACCAGGGCTTCGGGTTCTTCGGCGGCCAGGGCGGCCAGACCATGGGTGAGGGCGCCGGCGTCGTCTACGACACCAAGGGCAACATTCTCACCGACGAGCACGTCGTGGCCGGCGCCACCTCGGTTCAGGTCAACTTCCAGGACGGCAAGACCGTGCCGGCCAAGGTCGTGGGCACCGACCCGTCGACCGACGTCGCGGTCATCCACGTCGATGCCCCGTCCTCCGAGCTTCACCCGATCCCGCTGGCGGATTCCTCGCAGGCGCAGGTGGGCGACCCGGTGGTGGCCATCGGCAGCCCGTTCAGCCTGCCCGAGACGACCACGACGGGCATCGTGAGCCAGACCGGGCGCAGCATCACGGCGCCCAACACCTACACGATCCCCAACGCGATCCAGACCGACGCGGCCATCAACCCGGGCAACTCGGGCGGTCCCCTGCTCGATGCCGACGGCCACGTCCTTGGCCTCAACGACCAGATCGAGACCAACAACCAGACGGCAGGCGGCGAGGGCTCCAGCTCCGGCGTCGGCTTTGCCGTCCCGTCCAACACGGTCAAGGGGGTCGCGGACCAGCTCATCGCCGGTCACAAGGTCGAGCACTCCTTCGTCGGCGTGTCTCTGCCGTCCGGCGGCGCCAGCAGCGCGAAGATCGAGGCGGTCAAGTCCAACTCGCCGGCCTCCAAGGCCAACCTGCAGGTCGGAGACGTGGTCACCGCGATCAACGGGACCCCGGTCAACACCTCCGACGCGTTCATCGCGACGATCGACAAGTACAAGCCCGGACAGCAGGTGACCCTGTCGGTTCAGCGCTCCGGTCAGACCAAGCAGGTGCACGTCACGCTGGCCACGCGGCCGGCCCAGACCCCGACCGGCGGCTGACCGCAGGTCCCGCCGATTTCAGGCGTTCGCGGCCCGCGTCACTCGACGACGCCGGGTCGCGAGCGTCATTGAGACGGGACCGCCGATCGCCACCACGGCGATGAGCAGCGGCCCCAGCGCGCCGTGGCCGAAGGCCGACGCCAGCGCATAGGCGCCGGCGCCGAGTAGCCCGGCGGTGGGCAGCGTGATCACCCACGCCGCCACGATCGACCCGGCCACCCCCCAGCGCACGGCCGAGAGCCGCTTGGCCGCCCCGGCCCCCATGACTCCGCCGGAGATGACGTGCGTGGAGGACAGCGGGTAGCCCAGGCGCGAGGAGACGAGGATCACCACCGCCCCCGACGCCTGTGCCGAGAACGCCTGGGCGGAGTCCATCCGGATGATGCGGCTGCCGACGGTGCGGATGATCCGCCAGCCGCCGGCGTAGGTCCCCAGCGAGATCGCCGTGGCCGACAACACCACCACCCAGGTCGGGACGGTGGCGTTGTGGGGGCTGAGTGAGCCGTGAGCGACGAGGGCCAGCGTGATGACGCCCATCGTCTTCTGGGCGTCGTTGGTCCCGTGGGCCAGCGCCAGCGCGGAGTTGCTCACGATCTGGCCCAGGCGGAACCCCCGCGTCACCGGCCCCGGGTTGCGCCGCCCGAACAGGTGGTAGATGGCGACGATCACGCAGCCGGCCACGATGAAGGCCACCACGGGCGCCACCACGGCGGGGATGATCACCTTGGTCACCAGCCCGCCGAACTTGACGCCACTGCCCCCGACCGCGGCCAGCATGGCGCCGATCATCCCGCCGATGAGCGCGTGCGACGAGCTCGAGGGCAGGCCATAGGCCCAGGTGATGAGGTTCCAGGTGATCGCCCCGACGAGGCCGGCGAAAGCGATCGTCTCGGTCACCTGGCTCGCGTCGATGATCCCGGTGGCGATGGTGGCGGCGACCTTGAGCGAGATGAAGGCGCCCGCGAAATTCAGCACCGAGACGAGGGTGATGGCCGTGCGCGGGGCCAGCGCCCGCGTCGAGATCGACGACGCCACAACATTGGCGGTGTCGTGGAAGCCGTTGGTGAAATCGAACGCCGTCGCCGCGACGACGACGATCACAAGCAGGAGATTGCTGTGCACCCGGCGTCAGGCTACGTCAGCTACCGGCGCTTGCGGCCCAGGCCAACGTGCGCTCCATCAGCTCGTTGTGCACGCTGCGGGAATTTCCGCGTCGCCGAGTCCAGGACCGGTCCGTGGCCATGGCCCAGCTGTACGTGTCGTCGGCGAGGCAGCGGTCGAGCGTGTCCTGGATCTCGGCCTGGAGCTCGGGGCGCTCGACGGGCACCAACAGCTCGACCCGGGTATCGAGGTTGCGGGGCATCATGTCGGCCGAGCCGATGTAGTACACGTGCTCGTCGCCGCGGTGGAAGGAGTAGATGCGGCTGTGCTCCAGGAAGCGCCCGACCACCGAGGTGACCTCGATCGTGTCGCTGACTCCCGGGATGCCGGGCACCAGGCAGCAGATGCCGCGCACGTTGAGGTAGACGGGCACGCCGGCCTGTGAGGCCCGGTACAGCGCCTCGATGATCCTCTGATCCACGAGCGCGTTCATCTTCATCACGATGCGCGCCTCGCGGCCCTCCTGGTGGGCTTCGATGGTGCGGTCGACCTCGTTGATGAGCGGCTGGCGCAGCCACGTCGGCGCGACCAGCGTCTTGCGCTGACGCTGGGGGCGCCC
>DASXCN010000253.1:0-2815 GCA_036491155.1 Solirubrobacteraceae bacterium
GTGACCGCGTAAACGTTGGTGAAGAAGCGCTGAGTCGGTCTCATCGATGTCCCGCCCCGGCGAGGTCCAGCAGCAGCGGCGCGTGATCAGATGGTTTGGTCCCCTTACGGTACTCGCGGTCGATGCCGCACGCGCGGAGCCACTCGGCCAGGCCGGTGGAGACGAGGGCGAGGTCGATTCGCATTCCCAGCCCTTGGTGGAAGCTGCCCGCGCGGTAGTCCCACCAGGTGTACTGGACCTCGGTGGGGTGAAGCGTGCGGTAGGCGTCCACCACCCCGGCGCCCTCGATGGCAGCCAGCCGCTCTCGCTCCTCGCCGGTGACGTGCGTGGCCCCCGTGAACGCCGCCGGGTCATAGACGTCGGCGTCGGCCGGCGCGATGTTGAAGTCGCCGGCCAGCACCAGCGGCGTGCCCCGCATCTGCGCCACCCGCCGCGCCGCCGCATCCAGGAAGGCCAGCTTGCGCGGGAACTCGGGGCTGTCGAGCGCCCGGCCGTGCGGGACGTAGACGCTGACGATGCGGATGCCCCCGACGGTCGCCTCGCACCAGCGGGCCTCTGAGGGCACCGGGTCGCCGGCCAGACCGTTGAGCGGGTCTGACAGCTCCATTCCCGCGCGCGCGAGCACCGCCACCCCGGCCCAGCGCCCGGCCGAGTGGTGGACGGCGCCGTAGCCGGCCCCCGCCAGCTCGGCCACCGGGAACGCCTCGGGGGCGGTCTTGGTCTCCTGCAGGCAGACGACGTCGGGCCGGTGCTCGGCCAGAAGTTGCAGCACCCGCGGCAGGCGGACGCGCAGGGAGTTGACGTTCCAGGTGACGATGCGCACGCTGAGTAAGCCATCATCGGCTCTGAGGCGGATGGGACCCGACAAACTCCACACCTACCGCGCCAAGCGCGACTTCGAGAAGACGGTAGAGCCCGCGGGCGACGCCGCCGGCCTGAAGGGCGCCACGCGCTTCGTCATCCAGGAGCACCACGCCACGCGCCTGCACTGGGACCTGCGCCTCGAGCACGACGGCGTCCTGGCCTCATGGGCCATCCCCAACGGGATCCCCGCCACCCCCTCCGACAACCGCCTGGCCGTCCACACCGAGGATCACCCTCTCGAGTACCTGGACTTCCACGGGGAGATCCCGCGCGGGGAGTACGGGGCCGGAACGATGACGATCTGGGACCACGGCACCTTCGAGACCCATCTGTGGGATGACAAGAAGGTCGAGGTCACCTTCCACGGCGAACGGCTGTCGGGCCGCTACGGGCTGTTCCCGATCGGCCAACGCGGTCGCGAGGGCTCCGAGAAGGACTGGATGATCCACCGCATGGACCCGCCGGCCGACCCCGACCGGGAGGCGATGCCGGAGCGGATCCTGCCCATGCTGGCCGGCGCCGGGGAGCTGCCCGCTCGCGAGGAGAAGTGGTCCTTCGAGGTCAAGTGGGACGGGGTGCGGGCGATCGCCTACGTGAAGCCGGGCCGGTTGCGCCTGGAGAGCCGCAACCTCAACGAGATCACGGAGACATATCCCGAGGTGCGCGGCATCCTGCGCGACCTGGGGATGCGCGAGGCGGTCTTCGACGGGGAGATCGTGGCCTTCGGCGACGATGGGCGCCCAAGCTTCGAGCGGCTGCAACGGCGGATCAACGTGTCCTCGGCGAGCGCCGTGCGACGCCTGACGGCCAGCACGCCGGTGGTCTACGCCGTCTTCGACCTGCTCTACCTCGATGGGCATTCGCTGATGGCGCTGCCCTACGAGCAACGGCGCGCGCGCCTGGAGGAGCTGGCGCTGGGCGGGCCGGCGTGGCGGGTGCCGGCCAACCATCCCGGCCACGGCCGCGCCCTGCTCGACGCCACCGAGGCCCAGGGCCTGGAGGGCGTAATGGCCAAGCGGCTGGACTCCCGGTATGAGCCCGGGCGGCGTACCGGGGCGTGGATCAAGATCAAGCACGTCCACCGCCAGGAGGTCGTCATCTGCGGCTGGCTGCCCGGAGAGGGCCGGCGCGCTGACCGGATCGGCGCGCTGCTCATGGGCTACTGGACCGACGACGGCCGGCTGGAGTACGCCGGGCGCGTCGGCACCGGCTTCACCGAGCGCACACTCAACGAGCTGGCGCGCAGGCTCGCCCCGCTGCGCCGCGACGACACGCCCTTCGACGACGCGCCCAAGCTCCCGCGCAACGCCGTGTTCGTCGAGCCAGACCTGGTTGCGGAGATCGAGTTTCGCGAGTGGACGACCGAGGGGGTGATGCGCGCGCCGTCGTTCAAGGGACTGCGCGACGACAAGGACGCGGTCGAGGTCGTGCGCGAGGACGCGCCGCCCGGCGGCGCCGGCGGCGACGCGGCCGGTGGGGACGCGGCCGGTGGGGACACGGCCGGCGGGGACGCGGCGGCCGGCGAGGCGGCCTCGCCCGAAGCGCTGTTCGACTCCGTCGAGCGGCTCAAGGAGGGCGCACTTGCCGTCGAGATCGACGGGCGGGAGGTGCGGATCAGCAACTGGGACAAGGTCCTCTTCCCCGAGACCGGGTTCACCAAGGGCGACCTCGTGGCCTACTACACGCAGATCGCGCCGGCGGTTCTGCCCCACCTGATTGATCGCCCGCTCACCCTCAAGCGCTACCCCAACGGCGTCCAGGCGCCCTACTTCTATGAGAAGCAGTCGCCCTCGCACCGTCCTGAGTGGGTGCAGACGGCGCGGGTGGGGGATGTCAACTACACGCTGTGCCAGGACCGTCCCACGCTGGTCTGGCTGGCCAACCTCGCCGACATCGAACTGCACACGTCGCTGTCGCTGGCGGCGGCGCCGCAGACGCCGACGATGCTGGT
>DASXCN010000254.1:0-6149 GCA_036491155.1 Solirubrobacteraceae bacterium
AAGCTCGAGGCGAAGTCGATGGTGAACGGCAGGTCTGGCGGCAGTCCGTCCATCGGCTCGGTGAAGAGAATCTGCCGGCGCACCGGGGTGACCGGGAGCGCCACTCCGGCCATCTCGCCGCACGCCCGTGACCAGGCGCCGGCGGCGCAGATGACCACGTTGGTGGCGATGGCGCCGTGAGTTGTCCGTACGCCGGTGATGCGGTTGCCGTCGGTCGCGATGCCGGTGACCTCACAGCCGACGCGCAGGTGCGCCCCCAGCGCGCGGGCGGCGAAGGCGTAACCCTGGACGACGGCCTCGGGCGTCGCGTGGCCGTCGTCGGGCGAAAACGACGCGGCGAGGATGTCGTCGCCCGCCAACAGCGGACACAGCGTGCGCGCCTCATCGGCGCTGAGCACCCGCGAGGGAACGCCATAGCGGTTCTGGACCGCCACACTGGCCTCGAACTCGGCGACATCGGCCTCGCGACTGAGCACGAACAGGTACCCGCTGCGCTTGAGGTCGATCTCCCAACCCGGCCGGCTGCCGAACGCGGTGAAGGCCTCGAGGCTGCGCTGCGCGATCTGGATGTTCAGCGCGTCGGAGAACTGCGCGCGCACACCCCCGGCCGCGCGCGAGGTGGAGCCGCTGCCCAGTTGCGCGCGCTCGACCAGGACCACGTCGACCCCCGCCTCGGCGAGGTGAAAGGCGGCACTGGTCCCCATCACGCCGCCGCCGATGATCACCACCGATGCGGACTCGGGCAGCGGCGGGGCGGGTCGGGGCATGCCCGTGTCATATCACCCGCGCGCCGGACCCCGCCGGTCGCGAGCATTCTGCGCGACCTCCACGCTTCGCCGGCACGCCTCCAGCGCCGGCCGCCAGGTAAGGCCCTCACGCGCTCCAGGTAAGGCCCTGCGCTGGCAAACAGGCTGCATTTGCCAGATGTATGAGGTCGGTCTTAGGCGCATCATGGCATCACGTCCAATCTTCGAAGGAGCCCTCTGATGAACGCCCCCCTCACCGCAGTACTGGCCCAAGAGCACGTGTCCGACCTCACCCGAGCGGCGGCTCGCTACAACGACACCCCCAGCCGGCCGCAGTGGCGCTCGGGCCCGGCCGTCGTGCTGCGGCCCGCGCGCGCCGACGACGAGCACATCGTCCAGGAGCTGGCCGCACTCGACGAGGCCCGCCCGCTCGAGGGCCCCGTCCTGCTCGCCCTCGTCGGCGGCCAGCCGGTGGCGGCGATCGCGCTCGACGATGAGCGCGTCGTGGCCAATCCGTTCGTTCCGACCGCCGACGCGGTGACGCTCCTGCGGTTGCGTGCCCGTCACGTGTCCCCCCACGTCTCGGCGCGCCGCCGGCGCCGCTTTCACCTGCCGCGACTGCGCCTGGCCTGAGGCCCAGGCGCCCGCGGCGGGCCGGGCCAGCCGCCCGGCGGAGCGGGCGACGTCGTTGCGTTCGTCGACAATGCTGATATGGACGTCGACGAGCTGTACGGCTTGGCGCTCGACCGCTTCATCCCCGGGCGCGCCTCACTTGTGCGCGAGCTGCGCTCAGCGGGCGAGCGCGAGCAGGCGGCCACGGTGGCCGCGCTGCGCAAACCCTCGGTGGCCGCATGGGCGGTCAACCAACTGGTCCGCACCCAGCGTCGCGACGTCGACGAGCTGTTCGCGGTGGGGGACGCGTTGCGAGAAGTTCAAGCCGGCGTCTTGGCCGGCAGCGCCGACGCGCGCGACCTGCGATCCGCGGCCGACCACGAGCGCGAAGCGGTCGATGACCTGGTCGCGACGGCGCGGGGCCTGCTGAGCTCCGGCGGCCACGAACTCAGCGCGATCACCCTCGAGCGCGTCAGTGAGACGCTGCACGCCGCGGCGCTCGATGACGAGGCGCGCGGCGAGGTGAGCGAGGGCCGGCTGGTGCGTGAGCTGCGCCATGTCGGTCTGGGCGGGGGGCTCGGAGGCGCGGTGGCCGCCCCGGCGACGCGCCCCGCGAGCCAGGACCGTAGGGCCACCAAGGACCGCCGGACCACCCAGGGCCGCCAGGCCGGGCAGGACCGCCAGGCGGTCAAGGAGCGCAAGGCGGCGGAGACGGCGCAGCGGCGCGAGCGCGAGGCGGCCCGCAAGGAGGCCCGGGCGCTCGAGCGCGACGCCGTGCGCGAGATCGATCGCGCGCAGCGCGCGCTGCGCGCCGCGCAGGACCGCGAGGCCCGCGCCCACCAGGCCCTGCAGGAGGCCGAGGCGGGTGTGAGTGATGCGGAGGCCGGCGTGGACGCGGCCGTCGCCGCGCATCGACAGGCCAAGCAGCGATTGGACGCCATCCAACAATGAAGGGAGCATCGTTCTCCGTCTAGGCCCGACGCGCGAAGTAGGCGGCCTCGGCCTCCCCCAGCGGCGTCGCCGGCGGCTCGCCGTGGAGGTACTCGGCGGCGATCGCACCCCAGTCGGCACCGGCGCGAAGCTGCCCCAGCACCACGCCGACGATCACGTGCATGCGCCGGATCAGAGCCGTCTCGGCGGGCAACGTGAACTGGTTGAGCTGCTTTTTGACGTGGGCCTGGCGCTCATCGTCCACCGGCCGGCGCTCATCGTCCACCGGCCGGCGCTCGCGGCCGCGGCGGTCGCTCTCGCCGGAGAAGCGCCGTTCGCCGGGGACCGCGTACCACCGCGTCGCCCGCCGCATCAGCTTCAGGGCGAGCTCCTCGTCGACCAGGTCGGCCGCGCCGGCGCGTAGATACTCGCCCGCGACGAGTGCCGTCTTCAGTGCCGCCGCGTCGCCGGCACGGACAGCATGGGCGATGGCCGCCTCCGCCGACACCCGCGCTGCGCTGGCCTCGCGCAGGAGCCCGTAGTCGAGGAAGCCGACGCGCCCGTCCGGGCGCAGGAGGTAGTTCCCGGGATGCGGATCGCCCAGCGCGATCCGATCGCGGTACAGCAGACCGAAGTAGAAGCGAAAGACGATCTCCCCGTAGTTGTCGCGCTGGGGCTCGTCGAACCGGCGCACGGCCTCAAAGCGCTCACCCTCGATGTACTCGGAGACGAGCGCCCGGCGCGTCGACAGCTCGGTGTTGACCCCAGGCACGGAGATGAACGGGTGGCCCCGACGCAGACGGGCGATCCGTCGCTGGTTCTGCGCCTCGAGCTCGTAGTCGAGCTCCTCGCTGATCCGTTCGCGCAGCTCGGAGGCGAGCGCCCTCACGTCGAGGCTGGGCGCGAGCCGCTTGACCAGCGGCAGCAGCAGCATCGCGTTGCGCAGATCGGTCTCCACCGCCTCCGCGACACCTGGGTACTGGACCTTGACCACCACCTCCTCGCCCTCGAGCGTCGTCGCTCGGTGCACCTGGCCGATGGAGGCTGCCGCGAACGCCCGCTCGTCGAACTGAGAGAAGACGCGCGAGAGGGGCCCCCCGAACTCGTCGCGCAGCAGGCGCTCGAGCTTCGCGAAGGGGATCGGCGGCACATCGTCACGCAGCTCGGCGAGCTTGGCCTGCAACGCGTCGCGTTCGTCCTCGGGCAGGCCGTCGAACTCGACCATCGAGAGCACCTGCCCGACCTTCATCGCCGCCCCGCGCATCTGCCCGAGCTGGTCGACGAGTTGATTGACCAGCGCCGCGGTGCGCTCATTCTGCGCAGCGGCGGCGCGCTCCGGGGAGCGGACGCGGTTCGCCGTGCGCATCCCGGCCCATCGCGCGCCCTGACTCGTCACCAGCCCACCGACCCGCACCGTCCGCGCGATACGCCCGGTGGGCAGCCGTCGCGCTTCGGGCGTCGGGTTCTCGGCCTCGTCGGTCATGGCACAGGCCAGTCAAGCAGGCCGGTTGATCGGGCTCGCGAGGCGGTGGGGCGAACTGAGTCCCCGCCCGGCCCGCGCGCTGCGCGGGTCACGACGAGGAGTGCGACTCCACGTTCACCCCGGGCTGGGCGCGACCACGATCTCGCCGTTGCCGGATGGAGTCCAGAGCAATCGCGACCAACATCGCCAGGATCGCGGCGTTGATCGCAAGATCGGCGACGTTGAGGCTCCCCGACGAGAGCGTCGGCTTGATCCAGTCCACGACGCCGCCACGCAGCGGGCCGGGAGCCCGGAGCAGGCGGTCCAGGAGATTGCCGATCCCGCCGCCGAGCAGCAGCCCGAGGGCCACCGCGTAGCTGGTCGTGCGAACCGACCAACCGACCACCACGATCAACGCAACCGCACTCAGGCTCAGCAACGAGACGAGGACGGGATGCCCGGTGAGGATGTTGCCCGGCCCGGCAAAGTTGCGGTAGAGCTCGAGGTGCAAGGCCCCGCCAAAGACGTTGACCAACCCCCGGCCGGCCAGGGCACGAGCCGCGATCGCCTTGGTGACCACGTCGAGCACCACCACGCCGGCGGCGATGGTGGCGATGAGTCGGCGCTGAGCGGGCACGGCTGAGAGGAGTGAGCGATGGGATTCGGACCCACGACCGCCTGGACCGCGAAGATGCGACCCAGCCTGTGGGGGGAATCTCGATTCTGTCAGCACCCACGATGCGCCGGTCCGGGTGAGGCGTCGCTGGTGTTTGCGACTGCGCACCGCCGGGTCTCCCCCGGCCACGCGACCGTCTTCCGGTACAGTGCGCGCGCGTGTTTTTCAGGGGCAACCAGGTGAGGAGCACGGACCGCGTCGACGTCGCCGGCCATGTCTTGAGGGCCGCTCTGGCAGCGACCGCGCTCGTGCTGGTGTCCGCGTGGCTGGCGCTGCCCAGCCCGGCCGTGGCCGCGACGCAGTTCCCGCTCACTGTCACGTTGGCCGGTGGCGGGACCGGATCGGTGCACGACACCAATTTCGACATCAGCTGCCCCACCGCTTGCTCGGCCGCCTTCGACCAGGGGTCCCAGGTCGTGCTCGTCGCCTCTCCCGACAGCGGCTCGACGTTCGCGGGCTGGAGCGGCGCCGGCTGCTCGGGGACCCAGTCGTGCATCGTGACGATGAACGCTGCAGAGAACGTGACCGCAACGTTCGCCGTCATACCACCGCCGGTCCAGTTCACGCTCACGGTGCACGTGGCCGGTGGCGGGGCCGGATCGGTGCACGACACCAAGTTCAACATCACCTGCCCCACCGACTGCTCGTCCGCCTTCGGCCAGGGCGACGAGGTTGTGCTGGTCGCCTCTCCCGAGATCGGCTCGACGTTCGTCGGCTGGAGCGGCGCCGGCTGCTCGGGGACTCAGTCGTGCATCGTGACGATGAACGCCGACGAGGCCGTGACGGCGACGTTCCTGCAGCCCGGCCACGGCACGATCACGGCGCCCGTTCCCAAGACCCGGCGACACGGCCAGATCCGCGCGAAGATCACGATGAGCTGGCGCTGGAACGCGCGCCGGACCGTGCTCACCCGGATGTCGTTCTCCCACTTGCCGGCCACGGCCAGGATCCTCACCACCTGTAAGGGCAAGCGATGCCCGTTCAAGACCCGCACGGGCAGCGCAGGCGGCATAAAAGCCTTTGAGCACAGCCTCGTCGGCAGCGCCTTCGTCACCGGCGACAAGCTCATGCTGACGATCTCCGCGCCCAAGCGGCGCGCCGAGCGCGCGCAGGTCACGATCCGGCGCCTGCGGATCCCGCGCGCCCAGTTGCTGCGCTAGCCGGCGCGACGCTCGTTTCGAGCAGCTCTTTCAACCTCTCATGATCTGCCGGCAGCCCCTTGGCAGCCTGCCGGCGCGCCAACACTGCAAACAGCTTGCCGACGCCGTGACCCTCGAGGTCGATCTCGACGGTCATGCGTGAGCTCGACTCACCCGTCGCGTCGACCGTGTTACCTGACGGCGGCCTGGAGGTCGGCCGTACGCCGGAGCGATGAGTTTCTCGGTGCACGATCGTCTATGTCTTGAGAATCGACCAAGAAGATGCGCAGCGATGAGTAACCGCTCGCAGATGGGATCACCGACGATGGCTGACATCGGACTCCAGCATGCCGTGCAGGCACTCCTCGACGAGCTCGTTACAGACGGTGATGAGGTAGGCCTCCAGGCCGCCGTGATCAAGGACGGCGCACTCGTCGCCGACGCACAGAGCGGCATCGCCGATCCGGTCAGTGGCGAATCCGTGTCCGCCGGCACCTTGTTCTTCGCCGGTTCGACTGCCAAGGGCGTCCTCAGCTCGCTCGTGCATGCCCTCGTCGCGGCCGGCAGGCTCGACTACGACCTGC
>DASXCN010000255.1:0-5457 GCA_036491155.1 Solirubrobacteraceae bacterium
GTCGCCGACGTCACGGGCGGGGCGCGCCAGGGCGCCTCGACGATCGCCCAGCAGTTCGTCAAGAACGCGCTGGCCGCCGAGGGCAACCGCACCGTGTTCGAGAAGCTCCGCGAGGCGGCACTGGCCTACCACCTCACGCGCGAGTGGAAGAAGAGCAAGATCCTCGAGGAGTATCTGAACTCGATCTACTTCGGCAACGGGGCCTATGGCGCGGAGTCGGCGGCCCGGGTGTACTTCGGCAAGAGCCAGAGCGTCAACTACGACCCCAACGCCGCCTACGACGGGAATACCCACGGGTGCGGGGATGCGCCGCTGCCGTCGTGCGCGTCGCGGCTGAACCCGGCCCAGGCCGCGCTGCTGGCCGGCATGGTGGCCAACCCGTCGGCGTTCAACCCCCTCCAGGCCGAGACGCGGTCCGCGGCCAAGGCTCGGCGTGACCTGGTCCTCAAGGACATGTTCAGCATCGGCAAGATCTCGCGCCAGCAGTACGACTACTTCCGCAGCTGGCCGATGCCGGGCCTGAGCGACGTCGAGCAGCCCGAGGAGCCACCGGCGGCGCCGTACTTCACCAGCTGGGTCGGGCCCCAGGTGGTCGCCGCGATGGAGCGCGGCGGCGTCTCGCCCAGTGTGGCGGGGTACCGCGCCTACTACGGCGGCCTGAAGATCCGCACCACCATCGACCTGCGGATGCAGCAGGCCGCCGAGAACGCGATCACCGAGGACCTGCCCAGCGGGCCTGACCTGCCCGCCGCATCGCTGGTGGCGATCGACAACCGCACCGGACAGGTGCGCGCCATGGTGGGCGGCCCGCTCGTGGACGGCAAGGAAGACTTCCCGAAGTACCCGTTCAACCTCGCCACCGAGGGCTTCCGCCAACCCGGCTCGGCGTTCAAGCCGTTCACGCTCGCCGTGGCACTGCAGCACGGCTATGGCCCCAGCTCCGTGTTCGACTCCAAGCCCCTTGACCTGACCGTGCCCAACAGCGGCGGCAAGGAGCACTACATGGTCAAGAACTTCGCCAACGAGTACTCCGGCCCCATCAGCCTCGCGGCTGCCACCGACGTATCGGACAACAGCGTCTTCACCCAGCTCGGCCTCTCCCCCGGGGTCGGAACCAAGAACATCTCCAAGATGGCACGCAAGATGGGCATCCGCTCGCCCGTCTCCAGCAACTACGCGATGATCATCGGCGGGCTCAAGCAGGGCGTGACGACGCTGGACATGGCCCACGCCTACGAGACCCTCGCCACCGGCGGCCTGCGAGTGTACGCGCCGGGCCTCGGCGCTCCCCATCGCGGCCCGGTGGGCATCGCCCAGATCCAATGCCTGTCGATCAAGTGCCGCGGCAAGACCGAGCTGTACGCCACCCCCAAGTACAGCCGTGTCATCCCGGCCGCCACCGCTGCGGTCATCCACGAGATGCTGCAGGGCGTGGTGGAGCACGGTACCGCCACCTCGGCGGCGATCTCCGGGGTCGACGTGGCGGGCAAGACCGGCACCACCTCCAACTACGGCGACGCCTGGTTCGTCGGCTGGACGCCGCAGATCACCACGGCGGTGTGGGTCGGCTATCCCAACAAGCTGGTTCCGATGAGCACGCTGTACAACGGCCAGCCCGTCGAGGGCGGCACCTTCCCGGCCAACATCTGGCGCAACTTCATGGTCCAGGCGCTGCAGATCAATGCCGAAGAGGCCATCGAGTACGGCAAGCACCGCCACAAGAAGAACGGGTCGAGCTCAGGGACGGGGACCGGCACCGTCGGGAGCGGTGACACCGGCACCGCGTTCACCCCCAGCGCTCCGCCCAGCGGCGCCACCGGGACCACGCCCGCCACCGGCGGCGGCACGGGGACCAGCGGCACCGGGGGCGCGACGGGCGCAGGCGGAACCGGCGGCGCCACGGGCGGAGGCGGTACGGGCGGCGCCACCGGCGGAGGCGGCACCGGCGGCGACACCGGCGGTGGCGGCACGGGCGGCGACACCGGCGGCACCGGCGGTGGCGGTACAGGCGGAGGGACCGGCGGCGGCACCGGCGGCGGGACCGGCGGGACTGGGGGCAGCGGCGGCGCCGGCCTCGGCGGAGGCGGCGGCGGGACCGGCTAGGCCTGGCTAAGCGGCGGCCACGCGCCGCACCGGCCGCGACACGTAGCGGTTGCCCGCGGCGAGAAACCGCCAGGGCAAGTCGGCGGCCTTCGTGATGCCCACCCGGACGTCGACGTCGATGGCGACGTCGCGCCAGGCCCGCGGCCGGTCCGAGAATCGCACCGGCCCACGCAGCAGATCGGTGTCGTTGAGCTCCGGGCCGATCCCCAGCGCCTGGGTCAGCTTCCCCGGCCCCGAGCACAACTGGCGCGCCGCCTGCATCCCGCGCCGCTCGCGCATGTGGTCGAGCCCCTCCACGGGCTCGAGCGCGCGGATCAGCACGGCGGCCCCCACCCCCGCCGGCTCGGACACCGCGTTGAGCATCCAGTGCATCCCGTAGGAGAAGTAGACGTAGGCGCGCCCGGGTGGCCCGAAGAGGACCTCCGTCCGAGGGGTCACGCCCACATAGGCGTGGCAGGCCGCCTCGGACTCGTGATAGGCCTCGGTCTCGACGATGATCCCGGCTGTGTCGCCGTGGGTGACGACGCAGCCCACGAGGTCGCGGGCGACCTCCAGCACCGGCCGGGCGAAGAAGGCGCGCTTCACCGGTTCACCGCAGCACTGCGCGAGCCCGCTCCAGCTGCTCGCGCACGCGGTCCAGCGACGTCCCGCCCTCAGACACCTTGGTCTGCAGCCATGCCCCGTCTTCGAGCAGACGGTAGAACTCCTCGTCGAGCGCCGGCGACTGCGCCGTCAGCTCGGCCGGCGTGAGGTCGGAGAGGAGCTTGCCGGCGTCCAGTGCCTGGCGCACGAGTCCCGCCACCACACCGTGGGCCTCGCGAAACGGCACGCCGCGCCGCACCAGCAGGTCGGCGATGTCGGTGGCGGCCAGGAACTGGTCAGCGGCCGCCGCGGCCAGCCGCTCGCGCTTGAAGGTGATGGTCGCAAGCATGCCGGTGGCCGCGTCCAGGCACAGCTCCAGCGTGTCGGAGGAGTCAAACAGCGGTTCCTTGTCCTCCTGCATGTCCTTGTTGTAGGTGAGCGGGAGGCCGTGCATCACCCCGTGTAGCGCCACCAGGTTCGAGACCAGACGCGGCGCCTTGGCCCGCAGCAGCTCCGCGGCGTCGGGGTTCTTCTTCTGGGGCATGATCGACGAGCCCGACGCCCACGCGTCCGAGACCTCGCAGAAGCCGTACTCCTCGGTGGACCACAGGACGATCTCGGCGCCCAGGCGCGACAGGTGGGTGGCGCAGGTCGCTGCCGCCGCCAGATAGTCGAGCACGAAGTCGCGGTTGGAGACCGCGTCCACGGAGTTCTCGGCCACCCCCGAGAACCCCAGCGCGGCGGCGACCGCCTGGCGGTCGGTGTCGAAGTTGACGCCGGCCAGCGCCCCGGCGCCGAGGGGCAGCCGGTCGGTGGCGGCGACGACGGCCTCGAAGCGACGCATGTCGCGGATGACCATCCAGAAATAGGCCAGCATGTGATGGCTCAGGTAGATCGGCTGCGCGCGCTGCATGTGCGTGTAGCCGGGCATCGGCCAGTCCAGGTGGCGTTCGGCCACCTCCACGAGCGTGTGCCCCAGCCGGTCCAGCCGCTCCAGCGCCTCGTGGGCGTGAGCGCGCACGAACATGGCGACGTCGGTGGCCACCTGGTCATTGCGCGAGCGCGCCGTGTGCAGGCGTCCGCCGACGCGCCCGACGATCTCGGTGACGCGCCGCTCGACGGCCATATGGATGTCCTCGTCGCTCTCGGCGAACGGGAACGTCCCGTCGGTCAGCTCCTGGCGCACCTGCTCAAGACCCCGGCGCAGCTCGGCCCCATCGGCCTCGGAGATGATCCCCTGTGCCGCGAGCATCGCGGCGTGGGCGATCGACTGGTCCACGTCGTACGGGCTCAGCCGCCAGTCAAAGCCGATCGAATCGTTGAGCCGGCGAAACGCGGCGTCCTGGGGTTCGGCGAAACGCGACACCGCTCAGCGCCCCAGCACCGCTCGCAGTCCGTCGGCGACGCGGTGTACTTGCCCCTCGGTCATCGTCGGGAAGAAGGGCAGCGCGATCGAGCGCGCGGCAACGTCCTCGCACACGGGGAATTGGCCCTCGTGATGCCCGAAGCGCTCGCGGTAGAACGACATGAGATGGATAGCGGGAAAGTACGGCTTGCTCGGGATCGACCGCTCCGCCAGGGCACGGACCACATCGTCGCGGCCGGCCTCGCGGGGCAGTTGGACGACGAACACGAACCAGCCGCGGCGGTTGCCGCCGGCGTCGGGACAGGGCAGGTCCAGGCCCTCCACCCCGCCCAGGGCCTCGCGATAGAGCTCGGCCACCCGAGCACGGCCGGCCAGCATGTCGTCGAGGCGCTCGAGCTGGGCCAGGCCCAGAGCGCAGGCGATGTCCGACAGCCGGTAGTTGAAGCCCAGCCGGTCGTGGTCCAGCCAGCCCATGTCCGGGGCGCGGCCCTGGTTGCGCTCGGAGTCCAGGCGCTCCTTGACCGCGGCGTCCGGGGTCGTCACAACCCCACCTTCGCCGGTGGTCAGCTGCTTGTTGGCGTAGAACCCGAACACCGCCTGGTGGTGGCGCGCGCCCACCGCCACGCCGTCGGGGTACGTGGCGCCCAGCGCTTCGCACGCGTCCTCCACGATCGGCAGCCCCAGTGCTTCGAGCGCCGCCATGTCGGCCGGATGGCCGAACACATGCACCGGCAGCAGCGCCGAGGTCCGGGGGGTGATCGCCGCGGCGACCGCCTCGGGATCCACGCACAGCGTCACCGGGTCGATGTCGGCGAACACCGGCCGTGCCCTCTCATACAGCGCGACGTTGGCCGAGGCCACGAAGGAGAACGGGGACGTGATCACCTCGTCGCCGTCAGACACCCCGACGGCGCGCAGCGCCAGGTGCAGGCCCGCCGTCCCGCTCGACACCGCCACCGCGTGCTCTGCGCCCAGCCGGGCGGCGAACGCGCGCTCGAACGCCGGCAGCTGCGGCCCGAGCGACAGCTGGCCCGAGCGCAGCACCGCCAGCACTCGCTCCTCCTCCTCGGGACCGAGGATCGGCCGCGCCAGGGGGATCTGCTCGACGCTCGTACCGGTCACGAGCTCGGTCACGAGCTCCGCGGCGCGGCGGCTGCGCCGCCGGACACGGGCCCGCGGCTCGGGGGCTGCATCCCGTACTCCAGGGAGTCCACGAGCGCCTCCCACGAGGACTCGATGACGTTCTCCGAGACCCCGATCGAGCCCCATACCTTCTCGCCGTCCGAGGCGTCCAGGAGCACCCGGGTCACCGCGCCGGTCCCCTTGGTCTCGTCGAGGATGCGGACCTTGAAGTTGACCAGTTCGATGTCGCGCAGGTGGGGATAGATCTCCACCAGCGCCTCGCG
>DASXCN010000256.1:0-1927 GCA_036491155.1 Solirubrobacteraceae bacterium
CCCCAGAACGCGACGCCGGCGGCGATCTCATGATCAAGTTCGGACACCGGGAAGTACGGCTCGCGCCAGCAGTCATCAGGGATGACGCCGCGGTAGGCCACCGCAGCGGCGTTGATGATCTCCAGGATTCGCTCCCGCTCCCGCTCCTCAACCTCACAGCGCCGGACCCCTTCGTAATGCACGGACGAAATCTAGCCGGAGCACCCGTGCTCACCCCGCTCTCGGTCGCGCTCGCGAACCCCCGGGGTGAGAGCTGCTTGGGGCTAACAGCAGCAGCGAGCGGGCTATGCGATAGGACGCACGCGCTGGGCGCGATACACGTACCCGTCCTGGCCAGCCGGGACGTGCTCCCAATCGAGCTCGACTTCCTGATCGATTTCGAGGCTCCGGTACCCGGTGGTCTCACCGCAAACTCGGTCCGAGGCATCGCGTGCTCGTGTGGGTGGTGGAGGTTTCACCCCGTGGTCGAGTTGAGGGCCACGGGGTGGCATTCTGCTTCGCGTCCCGGCCTGAGCGGGGCGCCCGCGACGGCGCAGGAGAAGTCGTGCAGCGCCCGGGTCGGAACGTCGCCGCCTGGCGCGGGCTCTGCCTCGAGGACATCGGCGCTGATGGTCAGCCAGGCCAGTGCGCCACCCGCGGACGAGAGAGCGGCGCAGGTGAGCATCGCGACGTGGAAGCCGTGAGTCATCGCCGCTGGGTCGTAAAACCTCTTCCCGCTCAGCCCCGCAATCAACGGCAGGACGGCGACGATGATGAGTCCGGACAGGCGCGAGACGGCCGTGTTGATCCCCGAGGCGATCCCCGAGTGCCGTTCATCGGCTGCAGCCATCACCGTCGCCGTCACGGGCGCGACGACCAAGGTCAACCCCAGACCAAACAGGAGCACCGCGGGGAGCACGGAGGCCAGATAGCTGTCGCCTGGATCGATCCGCGTCATCAGTACCAGTCCCAGAGCTGTGATCAGCGGTCCGACGGTCAGCGGGATTCTCGGCCCGATGCGTTGCGCAAGCGCTCCCGCGGGGGCGGAACCGACCAGCATCAGAGCGGTGATCGGCAGCGAGGCGGCGCCTGCCGCCAGCGGGGAGTAGCCGAGCGAGATCTGCAAGAACGCCACGAGCAGAAAGAACACTCCGCTGAGCGCTCCGAAGACGACGAAGGTGACCGCGTTGGCGGCGCTGAATTGGCGCGAGGCGAACAGTGACAGCGGCATCATCGGGTTGGCGGAACGACGCTCGGCGAGAAGAAACGCGACCAGCGCTAGCCCGCCACCGATGGCCATCACCAGGACCGGTAGCGAGGCTCCGTCAGCCGGCGCCTGGATCAGCGCGTAAGTCGTCCCGGCCAGGCCGACGGCGGCCAGGGCCGCGCCACGCAAGTCGAGGCGCCCTGTGGCCGCAGGGTCACGGGTCTCGGGCAGGTGGCGGCTTGCCATCACGACGATGAAGATGCCCAGCGGAAGGTTGATCAGGAACACCGCCCGCCACGACGCGGCTCCGACCAGCACGCCGCCGACCAGCGGCCCCAGCGCGCCCGCCACCCCGCCCAGCCCTGACCAGGCGCCGATGGCTCGGGCGCGATCGGCGGGGCGAAAGCCCGACTCGACCATCGCCAAGCTGCCCGGTGTCAGCAGAGCCCCGCCGACCCCCTGCACGAGCCTCGCCGCCACCAGCAACTCAGCATTGGGCGCCACCGCACAGAGCAGCGAGGCGATGGTGAACACGCCGGTGCCGGCGACGAACACGCGACGGCGCCCGTAGCGGTCCCCAAGCGACCCTCCGAGCAGGATCAGCGCAGCCAGCGTCAGCGTGTAGCCGTTGAGGATCCACTGCAGGGTGCTGGTGGTTGCGTGCAGGTCGCGCCCGATCGCCGGGAGCGCGACATTGACGACGGTGGCGTCCAAGAAGGCAATCCCGGAGCCGAGGACCGC
>DASXCN010000257.1:0-8466 GCA_036491155.1 Solirubrobacteraceae bacterium
GGGACGTCGCGCGGGGCGGCGATCTCGGTGATCTCCACGCCGACCACGTCAGACACGCCGGAGACCTTGTCGGTGACGGCCTCCTCCTCGTGCTCGGTGGAGAGCCACGCCTCGATCCGCTGGCCGGAGAACTGCTCGACCTCGTCGACGGGCGGCGCTGAGGCGATCAGCTCGCCGTGCTCGGTCATGGCGGCGAACGCCATGTGGGCACGCACGGCCGGCATCAGGACCTGGTCGTCGAGGATGGCGACGACGTGGAGGACGCGCAGGCCCGCGGCCGCGGCGGTGACGACCGTCTCGGGGATCGGTGTCGTGGCAACGCGTTCCAGCTCCTGCTCGGCGGTGCGGGCGCGCACGAGTCCGTGCAGCCGCTCGACGAGCGGGGTGGGGTCAAGGGCTTCCTCGCCGTCGGCCTCGATGGACTCGAAGGAGGCGGTGAGGGCGTCCAGGCAGGCCAGGACGGTGTCGATGGCCTCGCGGGTCAAGCCCTCGCCGCGCTGGCGCAGCAGCTCGAAGACATCCTCCATCTCGTGGGTGAGCTTGGCGATCAGGGCGAAGCCCATGGTGGCGCTCATGCCCTTGAGCGAGTGGGCGGCCCGGAAGATCTCATCCACCGTCTCGCGGTCGCGCGGGTCCTCCTCCAAACGGACGATGGCCAGGTTCAGTTCCTGCAGGTGCTCCTGCGCCTCAGCCAGGAACATGGGCATGTATTCGGAAGTGTCCATTACGCTTTCCGGTAGATAAAGGGGTAGGCCATCTGGAGGCCTAACTCGTGCGGCTTGGAGACCCGCTCGGTGGCGCCGACGATCAGGAAGCCGCCGGGACGCAGGGCCTGGGCCAGACGTGCGTGCAGGTCGTCGCGGATCGGCTCCGCGAAGTAGATGACGGTGTTGCGGCACATGATCAGGTCCCTGCTGGCGGCCGGCGGGCGCAGGCGCAGCAGGTCGCCCACCTCGAAGCTCATCATCCGGCGCAGCGCCTCTTTGGCCTGCCAGCCCTCCGGCACGCGATCAAAGGCGCGCGTCATGACCTTGGCGTCGACGCCGCGGGCGTCCTCGGCGCTGAACACGCCGGCGCGAGCGCGCTCGATCATGCGCTTGTCGATGTCGGTGCCGCTGATCTTCACGCGGGTGGTGGGGATCGCGGAGTGGCAGACGGCGGCCAGCGTGGTGGCCTCGGCGCCGTAGGAGCAGCCGGCGCTCCACGCGCGCACCTGGCCGTGGGCGGCCAGCTCGGGCAGCACGTCGCGCTCGAGGCGAACCCACTGCTCGGGGTGGCGCCACAGCTGCGAGACGTTGATCGTCACGCGGTCCAACAGGGCGTCGAGCTCGGACTTGTCCTTGCGCAGGGCGTCCAGGCAGTCGGTGAGCACCTGGATGCCCTTGCGCGCGAAGAAGGAGCGCAGGCGGCGCTCCATCTGCGGACGCTTGTACTGGCTCAGGTCCACCCCGCAGATCTGGCGCAGGCCCTCGCAGAAGAGGACGTAGTCGTCGCTGCCGACAGCGGCGCCAACGGCACTCATGGGTTCACCTCCGCCATGATCGCAGCGGCCATCTGGTCAAGGGGTAGCACCTCGTCGGCCAGTCCGGCCTCCACGATGGCCCGCGGCATGCCGTAGACGGTGCAGGTTTGCTCAGCCTCTACGAGGATTCGTCCGCCATGGCGCCGTACCTCCCGCGCGCCGCGCAATCCGTCGTTGCCCATACCGGTCAGCACGACGAGGGTGAGCCGCTCGCCCCACTTGGCGGCAGCGTCCTCGATGAGCAGGTCCGCGCGCGGGCGCAGGCCGCCCAGCGGGGCCTCGTCGGAGAGGGCGGTCTGGCCAGCCGGCGACAGCCGCAGGTGACGGCCGCCGGGGGCGATCAGGGCCACGCCGGGCTCCAGGGACTCGCCGCCCTGTGCCTCGCGGACGCTGAGGGGGCTGGTGCGGTCCAGCCGCGCGGCCAGCGATGCCGTGAAGCCGGCGGGCATGTGCTGCACGATCAGGGTGCCCAGGCCCAGAGGCGAAGGCAGGCCGGGAACGAGCTCGGCCAGCGCGCGCGGGCCGCCGGTCGAGGTGGCGATGAGCAGCGCGCGCGAGGTGGCGCTGCGGACCCGGATCCCGCCCACCCCTCGCGGAGCGCGGACGTGCCCGTTGGTCGAGCCGAGTGCCGGAGCGGCCGCCGGCCCCGTGGCTGCCGCCACTGTGCCGCTGCCGTTCTGCTGCGGGCGCGCGGAGCGCAGGTGGCCGCCGAGGCGGCGGGTCTTGGTGGCGACGATGATCTTGGTGAGCAGGTTCTGCTCAAACGCTCCGACCTCGGCCTGGGCGGCGGGCTTGGGCACCAGCTCGAAGGCGCCCTCGGCGAGGGCGTCGACGGCGTAGGCGCCGTGAGCCGGCGAGAAGGCTGAGACCACCACCACCG
The DNA here is from genome assembly GCA_036491155.1 of Solirubrobacteraceae bacterium. GTDB lineage: Bacteria > Actinomycetota > Thermoleophilia > Solirubrobacterales > Solirubrobacteraceae > Palsa-465. The sequence continues at coordinate 2,403 of DASXCN010000257.1, forward strand.
GGATCGCCGGGCCCCCGCGCTGCCTGAGCGCTTTGAGCACGTCGATCCCGCCCAACCCCGGCATCGCCAGGTCCAGCGTCATCGCGTCGGGCTGCTCACGCTCGCACAGGGCGAGCGCCTCGTCGCCGTTCTTCGCGACAGCGATGACGTCGATCCCGCCCTTGGTCAGCACGTTGGTGACGATCCGGCGCATGAGCGCACTGTCGTCGGCGACGACCACGCGGGGCTTGGGGGTGGTGATGGTCATAGAACTGCGGGTACGTCAGTCAGGTCAGTCAGCTCAGGCGGCGACCGACAGCTCGGTCGTCGCCTCGAAGATCGTGCCCAGCGTGAGCAGCACAATGAGACGCTCGTCGATCCGGACGATCGCCTCGATCATCGACGAGTCGGCGCCGGGCGCCTCCTCGATCTGAGCGTCGGAGACGGTGAGGACCTCCTCGACGCTGTCCACGATCACGCCGGCCGTCTCAGCACCGGCCTCGACGATCACGATCTTGGACTGCTCGGTGAGCTCGGAGGTGAGGCCGAGGCGGGCCGCCACGTCATAGACGGGGACGATCCGACCACGGAGGCTGATCACGCCGCGGACCCAATCGGTCCGCGAGGCCACCGAGCGCGGCTCGGCGTAGCGAATGATCTCGTTGACCGCCTGGATCGGGAGGGCGTAATGCTCCGCACCCAGCGTGAACACCACCAACTGCTGATGATTGGCTTGCTCTGACATCGTGTCTTACTCCTTGTTTCCGTAACGAGCCGGGTAGCGCATCCAGCGCTCGGCCTTCTATCGAGATATTCGGCGCCTGAGGCGCCAGCTTGAGGTTTGTGTCCGTTATCCGGCCAATGCCCACCAGGGGCGAGGCCGGTTACGGGGCCACGGTGTCTGTCATTCCCGCCGCGGCGTGGTCTGAGTCCGCCACTTCGCTGGGCCCAGCACCGACGTGGGCCGCCAGCACCTGTGTCAGGCGCAGACCGAACTGCTCGTCGATGACCACGACCTCGCCGCGGGCGATAGGCGTGCCGTTGACGAGCAGGTCGACGGGCTCGCCCGCCATCCGGTCCAGGGTCACGACCGAGCCCTCCCGCAGCTCCAGGGTCTCCCCCACCGACATGCGCGCGCGGCCGATCTCGACACTGAGGTCGACCGGGACGGCGGACAGGCGGCGCAGGTCGGCCATCGACTCACCGCCGGCACGGATGGTGCCGCCGTCGCCGGTGAGAGGTTCGAAGTCGACGTCGTGGCTCATCGTGTGCTCCTTACTGGACCGCGAGGTCGGTGAAGAGGATGTCGGTCACCTTGACGTCCGTGGTCTTCGTGATCTGGCTGAGGATCTCGGACTTCAGCTTGGCCCGGCCGGGGTCGGTGAGCAGCGCCGAGGACGGGTCGTTGGTGATCGTGTTGGTGATGATCGAGCGGATCGCCGGCTCCTCGGGCAGGGTGCCGATACCGGCGGGCGTCGTGGTGGCGCCCTCGGCCGTCGCCCCGTCGCTCTGACCCGCGGCGAGGATGAGGCCGATCGTCATCGTCGCGTAGCGACCGTCGGTCAGGTTGAGCGTGAAGCCCTTGGGCAGCACGTAGATCTCACCGTCGATCTTGGGCTTGGCGACGGCAGGCTTGGGCAGCAGGAAGGTCTTGGCGGCAAAGCCCCCACCGGCCACGACGACCAGCAGGATGATGATCAGCTTCTTTTTCATTGTCGGGTGGTCCTAGGGATTCAGGTCGGGGTAGATGCGGTCGAGCACGATGTCCACGCGGCGGTTGCGGGCGCGACCCGTCGCGGTGGTATTGCTCGCCAGCGGATGCAAGTCGGCATAACCCGCCGCCGACAGTCGCTGCTCCGTAACGCTGTGGGCGATGAGGTAGCGGACGACGGTGGTGGCCCGGTCAGTCGACAGCTCCCAGTTACTGGGGAACTGCGAGCTCTGGATCGGCTGGTTGTCAGTGTTTCCTTCCACCGTTATCGGATGCTTCTCGTCAACATTGAGCAGATGCCCGACCTCTTGGAGCAGAGGCAGGCCGGCGGGCTGCAGCGTGGCCGACCCCGAGTCGAAGAGCAGCTTGTCGGTGAGCACGTGTATGACAAGGCCCTGGCGGTTGATCACCGTCTGCACCTCGTCGCCAAAACCGTGAGCCTTGGAGTAGCTGTTGAGTTCCCGCTGGAGCTTCTTGAAGCTCTCCTGTTCCTGCTTGGCGCCGCTGGCGGCCAGCATCGCCTTGGAGATCTCCTGCGCCGACGTGTCCGTGGGCTTGGGGATGTTGGGCGTCAGCGGGACGATCGACGGGACCGCGGCGGTCGCCGGCGTGTGGGCCTTGGTCGACTCCGAGCCCGATTGCATGATCGCCTTGCCGCCGGAGAGGATCGAACCCGAGAACGCCGCCTTGAGCGACTGCTGCAGGCTCTCGTACTTGGAGATGTTCACGGACGAGATCGAGTACAGGACCATGAACAGCGCGAACATCAGCGTGAGCATGTCCGCGTAGGTCAGGAGCCAGCGCTCCTCGTTCTCGAACTCGGCCGCATGACCGCGCTTGCCGCGACGACCGGCCATCACACTCTCCTAGGCCGCCTCGGCCTGGGGCATCTCGGTCACCGATCCGCCCTCGTCCTCGGACTTGCGCTCGGCCGGAGGCACGAATGAGCCGAGCTTCTCGGCCACGACCCGCGGGTTGTCGCCGGCCTGCACGGCGAGGATGCCCTCGAGGGTCAGGGTGCGAAGCTCGACCTCGGCCTTGGACAGAGCCTTGAGGCGGTTGGCGATCGGGAGGTAGATGACGTTGGCGGAGCCGACGCCCATCAGGGTCGCGATGAAAGCTGAGGAGATGGCGGGGCCCAGGGTCGCCGGCGCCGACAGGTTCTGGAGCACGTGCACCAGGCCCATCACGGTGCCGATGATGCCCATCGTCGGGGCAAAGCCGCCGGCCTTCTCAAACGGCGCCGCACCCTCGTGATGGCGGGCCATCATGCCGTCGATCTCGGCCTCGAGGACCTCGCGGACGAGCTCGGGATCTGAGCCGTCGACGACGAGCTGCAGGCCCTTGCGGGTGAAGTCGTCCTCGATCTCCGCGGTCTGCCCGTCGAGGGCCAGGAGGCCCTCGCGCCGCGCCTGCTCGGCGAAGCCGACGAGCTGCTGGACGCGGCCGTTGAGGTCGATCTCAGGTGGCCCGAACGCGATCTTGTAGAGCGCTGGGATCTTCTTCATCCCCTCCATGCCGACGCTGGCCATCGTGACGCCGCCGGTACCGCCGATGATGATCAGCAGCGCCGGGATGTCGATGAAGGAGGCCGGACTGGTGCCGCCCATGATCCCGGCCATGAGGATGCCGAGAGTGGCGACGACGATTCCGATTGCGGTTGCGGGCTTCATTTCATTCTCTTAGATCGACACGGGCGCGGAAAAATCAAGGGGTCTGAGGCGAAAACGGAGTCGGTCTCGGGGGTGAGGGGCAGTGCGCGGGCGGCGCCGCAGGGCGCCGTCAGGGCGGCGATGAGAGGGTGGGGGTTGGGGTCGGGTCAGCCGTGGTGGCGCGCCTCGTGGGCGGCCTCATGAACGGCGTCGTGCACGGCGGTCAGGGTGGAGGGCTTGCGCAGGGGGGTCACCCGGCGCAGCTCGTTGCGCTCAGCGCGAAGCTCGTGGCGCATGATGAGCGCCTCGGCGAGCACGGTGGCGCGGTAGGTCACGATCATCTCGGCGACCCGCTCGGGCGGCTCGGCGACGACGACCTTCTGTCCGTTGTGGATCGTGATCACGGTGTCGGGCGTCGCCTCGATGGTCGTGATCGCGTCGGGGTTGATCTGGAACGAGTCCACCGCGTGTCCCAGGCGGTGCAGGGTGATCATGGAGTGGGTCTCCTGAGAGAAAGGGTTGATGAGGGAAGAAGAGAAAAAGGGGGCGGCGTTCCCTCGACCGCCGCCCCCTCAACTCAGCCTTGCGGCCCAGGGCCTAGCCCTGGACCATGTTCACGACCGTCTGGAGCATCGTGTCGGCCGTCGTGATGACCTTCGAGTTGGCCTGGTAGCCGCGCTCGGCGGTGATCATGTTGGTGAACTCGGTGGCCAGGTCGACGTTGGACATCTCCAGCGAACCGGAGATGGTCGCCCCGAAGCCGCCGACGGTCGGCGTGCCGGTGGTGGGCGCGCCCGAGCTGGCGGTCTGGCTCCAGTTGGAGCCACCGTCACGCTGCAGGCCGGCCTCGTTGGGGAACGTGGCCAGCGAGATGTAGCCGGCGGTCACCGTCTGGCCGAACGTCGGGCTGGTCGAGGTCTCGTCGGTGTAGTTCACGCTGCCGTCCTGGCCGATGGCGAGGTTGGTCGATCCCGGCGGGACGTTGATGTAGGTCGGGGCGGCCGAGCTGGCGCTCGAGGGTGCGTTCGAGCCGACGACGTACTGCCCGCTCTGCGTGGTGAGGAAGCCCGCGGAGTTGAGCTTCAGGTTGCCGGCGCGGGTGTAGTCGACCGGGCTGGGCAGGCTGCTGGTGAACGGGGCGGTGGTGCCGGGGCTGCCGTTGCCGACCTGCAGGAAGCCGTCGCCCTGGATGTAGACGTCCAGCGCGTTGCCGGTGGTCTGCTGTGAGCCGCCGCCCATGAGGTTGTCGATGGAACCGACGTCGACACCGAGGCCGACCTGCTTGGCGTTGGAGCCGCCGTTGAACCCGTTGGGGCCGGTGGCGGCGCTGAGGTTCTCGGACAGCTGGTCCACGAACGTGGTGCGCTGCGCCTTGTAACCGATCGTGTCGACGTTGGCCAGGTTGTTAGCCGTCACGTCAAGCATCGTCTGGTGAGCTTCGAGTCCGCTGATGGCGGAGTCCATGCCTCGCATCATTTGAGGTACTTCCTTTCTCGGCTTCCTACTCGGAGGACCAGCCGGGGGTTGAATCCGTTCTCGCTACGCGATGACGGCACTGTCGATGTTTGTGAACACGTGCTCGCGCATGTGCTCGGAACCCACCGCCGTGACGACGGTGTTGTTAGGGACCGACACCACGAACGCGGTGTTGTCCACAAAGACCACTGCAGCCTTCGACCCCTTGGTCGCGGCTCGTGACACACCACCCGCCAGTCGCTGGATGGTCGATTGGTCGAGTTGGATCCCCCGCCGGTTGACGCGCTCCAGCGCGTGCCGCGAGAACGTGGGCGCTTGCGCCGCCGTCGTGCGGTGGGCCAGCACCGACGCGAACGTCGGCGTGCCCACCGGAAGGTTGAGCGCGGCGACCTGCGCCGGCGTGACGGCCGCGGTTTCGGCCGGCGCGCTGCCCGCGCCGGGTCCGATCCGCGCAACGTTGGGGACCGCTGGGGTCACGAAGCCTCCAGGATGGACCCGAGCGAGATGCCCGCCGTGGCGCCGATCGTCAGCGTCGGGCCCGAGGAGTTGAAGTCAACCTTGCTGACGGTGCCGCTCTGCGTGACGCCGTCGGAATCCTGATAGCTGACCGTGTGGCCCAAGAGCCCCAGCGCCGACGACGAGGCCTGCTGGGTCGAGGCCGACGCCGTCGAGGTGGCGATCTGGGTCTCCTGCTCCAGGCTCGAGAAGCTGGCCAGCTCCGACATGTACTGGGTCGGGTCGCTGGGGTTCAGCGGGTCCTGGTTCTGGAGCTGGTCCATCATCAGCTTCAGGAAGTCGTTCTCGCCCAGGTTGTCGCTGGGGTTGGAGAAGGTCGTGCCCGTGGTGCCGGTCGGAGTGAGTTGGCTGCCGGTGGTGCCGGTGGTGCCGGTGACGTCGGTCATGTCGGTTGGTCCTCTTTCTGGGAGAGCACGCCTCAGGCGAGCACGTTCACGAGCGCGGAGCCCGAAAGGGTTTGCAGGGAGGTGTCAGCGGAGGCCTGGCCCGTCGCGTCGGCGGCGTCCTCGTCGCCCGAACCGGTGCCGTTGCCCGAGCCGTCGGTGGAGCCGGCCTGCCCGTCGCGGCTGGCACCGTGCTGGCCCGAGGACTCGATGTCCAGGCGCAGCAGCGCGGTGCCGTTCTGCTGGAGCTGACGCTTGAGGTCGTCGCCGGCCTGCGACAGGGTCTGCGCTGCCTCGGGGTGCTCAGTGACGACGCGGGCCACGAGGCCGTCGGAGGTGTGCTGGAG